>DATBNA010000555.1:0-1756 GCA_036554545.1 Hyphomonadaceae bacterium | reverse complement strand
TCATCGGCGACAAGGCCGGGCCGGTATGGCGCAGGAAGGGCTGCAGCGTGTCGTTGACGAACTGGCTGCTGCCCAGGATGACGCCGCCCAGACACCTGCCCTGGCCGTCGATATGCTTGGTCGCGGAATAGACGACGATGTCGGCGCCGAGCTGCAAGGGCTTCTGCAACACCGGCGAGGCGAACACGTTGTCGACGATGAATTCGCCGCCAGCCCTGTGCGTGAGGTCCGCGACAGCGCGCATGTCGACCGCGTCGAGCAGCGGATTGGACGGCGTCTCGATGATCGTGAACCGCGCCGGCGCCTTCAGCGCCTTCTCCCATTGGCCGATGTCCGAGCCATCGACCCATGTCACCTCGACGCCCATCTTCGGCATCACGTTCTTGAGGATCCAGACGACTGATGAAAACAGTGCGCGCGGCGCGACAATGCGGTCGCCCGGCTTTGTTGGAGCAACCAGCATGGTGTGGATCGCCGCCATGCCACTGGCGGTCGCGCGGCAATCCTCCGCGCCTTCGATCTGCGCCAGGCGCTCCTCGAACATCCGCACCGTCGGGTTCGCATAGCGCGAATAGATATAGCCTTCTTCATCGCCGGCCATCCGCGCCGACTGCTGCTCCGGGCTGTCATAGACGAAGCCCGAATTGAGGAAGAGAGCTTCCGACGTCTCGCCATGCTGCGAGCGGGTAAGGCCGCCGCGCACCATCATCGTCTGGGGCCGCCAGCTGGCTGTATTCGGGCGTTTTGCGTCGTCGGCCATAGGACTGCTCGGGCGATTATGGGGTCGAATAGAAACTCGCGTTTAAGCCCAAAATCCGGCTGGCGCCAGCGAGCTTTCCTATCCATTTGCTCATGGCGGGCTTCACGCCATTTCCGGTGCATGCCCGCGATGTTGCTGGTAATACGACGTCCGGAGGCGTTTCGTGATTCTCATCGGTCAGTTCGACAGCCCGTTCGTCCGACGCGTCGCCATCGCGATGCGGCTCTATGGGCATGCGTTCGAGCATCGTCCGTGGTCGGTCTTCGGCGATGGCGAGAAGATCGCCCGCTTCAACCCGCTGATGCGCGTGCCGACGCTCGTGATGGATGACGGCGAAGTCCTCATTGAAAGCTCCGCCATCCTCGATGCACTCGACCAGATGGCCGGCCCGGCGAAAGCGATGAATCCCTCCACAGGCGAGGCGCGCCGCCACGCTCTCAAGGTCTGCTCGCTGGCGACCGGCATGAACGACAAGGCCGTCTCCATGGTCTACGAGGCGCTGATCCACAATCGCGCCACGCCGGCCTGGATCGAACGCTGCTGCAGCCAGATCGCCGGAGTGCTGAGCGAACTCGAGGAGAGCCGCGCACGTCACAACAGCGAATGGTGGTTTGGCGCCGGCATCGGCCACGCCGATATCGCCGTCGGCTGTTCGCTGCGCTTCCTCGGTGATGCGCACGCCGGCCTGTTCGACCTTTCCGAGGGCTGGCCGCTGCTGGCCGCGCACGCCGCGAAATGCGAAGCGCTTGGGGTCTTCCAGGAAATCCAGCAACCTTTCTCGGTGCCACTGGGATGAGCAAGACGGCTGCAAAGTCCGCCGCGAAGGCCGCCGCCAGGCGCAAGGGGGCCAACGGATCTGGCGCTGACGAGCCCGGCCTCGGCGTGCTGCCTGACGCCGAACTTCATCGCGTCGTGAAGTCGGGGGCCATCTCTGCCGATGGCGGCATGCTGACCGACCAGATCCAGCCCGCCAGTCTCGATCTTCGTCTTGGCAAG
>DATBNA010000544.1:0-2451 GCA_036554545.1 Hyphomonadaceae bacterium | reverse complement strand
CAGCGGCTGTCGCACGAGACCGGTCGAGCACGACCGCATTCGACGCGCCGGCGCCGCGCACAGCTGCCTGCGCACGCGCGGGGTTGCGCCCGGCGACCACGATCTCAGCCTCTGTCGTCTGGACCAGTCCGCGAACCAGTCGCGAGCCGAACACGCCCGCGCCGCCGACAACAACGACGCGGGAGCGGTTCATGCGCGGCGCCTCAGCTTGCGAGTTCCCGCGCCGTGATCGCTTCGGCGACGGCGACCACGCGTTTGGCCTGTGCGAGGTGGAGCAACTCGGTCATCTTGCCATTGACCTTGAGCACGCCCTTTCCGGCGTTGGCAGGATCGGCAAAGGCGGCGATCACGTCGCGCGCCTGTTTCACCGCATCGGCGGGCGGAGCGAAGATGGTGTTGCAAGGCTCGACCTGGCTTGGATGGATCAGCGTCTTCCCGTCGAAGCCGAATGCCTTGGCCTGTTTCGCCTCGGCGGCAAAGCCTTCGGCATTGGCGATGTCGTTGTAGACGCCGTCGAACACCAGCAGGTCGTAAGCCCGCGCCGCGGCGATGGCGAGTGTGTAGCATGCGGCCAGGTTCTCGCGACCCGGCATCGGATCGGCGCGGAAGTCCTTGATCAGGTCGTTCGAGCCCATGACGAAACCCGAGAGCCGGGTTGTCTCGGCCTTCGATGCGATCTCCCTGAGATTGAGGATCGAGAGCGGCGTTTCGATCATCACCCAAAGCTGGAGCTTGGCGTCGGCGCCGGCTTCCGAAAGCGCTTCGTCCAGCCAGGCAATGTCGTCGCCCCTAGCGACTTTCGGTGCGAGGATGGCATCGGGCTCCGCGCGTGCGGCGGCCTTCAGGTCCGCCTTGCCCCATTCCGTGTCCTGTCCGTTGATCCGGATGATCAGCTCGCGCGGGCCATAACCTCCGGCTTTCACGATGCTGCAGACGCGCTCGCGCGCCTCGATCTTGGCTTCTGGCGCCACGGCATCCTCGAGGTCGAGGATCAGGCTGTCCGCCGGCAGGGTCTTCGCTTTTTCCAGCGCGCGCTCATTCGCTCCGGGCATGTAGAGAACAGAGCGGCGCGGGCGAATGGCGGTCATGGGTCGTCCCCTGAATGCGGCAGGCCAGAGTTGGGCAGGTGATGACGGAGGCCAGACACAAGATCAAGATGGCGCAAGATCAAGGTGGAGCGTTGGCGCGGCCCCGCTATTGTGGCGGGCATGCCTCTGGTGCTGGTGATCTCGTCCTATGTCGCGGCCTCCCGTGTCGGGGGAGGGATCGCGCCCTACGTTCTCGCGCCCATGAAGGTCGATCCGGTGCATATCCCGACCTGCCTGTTCGGCAGGCATCCGGGGTGGGGACCTCCGGGCGGAACGGCAGTCGACGCGGACGTCATGGCGAAGATGCTGGAGGGCGTCGAGGCCAACGGGCTCTATTCAATGGTCGACGCCGTGGTGACCGGACATTTCTCGAGGCCAGACCAGATAGCCGTCGCGGCGGAGGCCATCGATCGCATCCGGGCTGCGTCCCGGAAGAAAGAGCATCGCGCGGCGCCTGAAAAACCGATCATCGTCGTCGATCCGGTCATGGGAGATGAAGGCCCCGGTCTCTACATCAAGGAGCCTGTCGCCGGAGCGCTGCTGCGCCATCTCCTGCCGCGCGCCGACATCATTGCGCCAAACCTGTGGGAATTCGCTCGTCTGACAGGTGCGGATCTCTCTTCGCTTCGCACGCCAGAGGATGCCGCGCGAGCAGCGCGGGCAAAGGGTGGCCGCTGGCTGATTTCTTCCGTGCCGTCAAAAGTGGGCATCGGCGTGATGCATATCGATGGCGAGGCCACAATGCTCGCCGAAACGCCATGCGTCGCCGGCAGGGTTCCCAACGGCGCCGGCGACATGCTGACCCTGAGGTTTGCAGGAGGACTTGTTTCGGGCTTTGGCGACGAGGGCGCGCTTTCAGACGCGGTGGGCGCCACGCACCTCGTCATATCGAAGACGATGGAATGGCGAGGAGCCGAACTCTCGCTTGCCGCCTGCAGCGATCTCCTCGCGCAGCGCCACGCTGCGCCGGTCCGCTCACTGGGGTGAGGGCGACCGCGGATAGACCGGGTTCACAGCTTTTTCCATAGTGTCGAACACGCCCTTCCCCGGGACGTGATTGATCTCGAGCCTCACGCCATCCGGATCCTCAAACAGCAGCGAATAGTAGCCGGGCGCCCAGCCATCCTCCTGCGGTGCGCGGATGATCGGAACGCCGAGCGTTTGCACGAAGCGATGAACCTCATCGATGTCCTCGCGCGAGCGCGCTCGAAAGCAGACATGGTGCAGGCCGACGCGCTGCTGGACGAAGCGTTGACCTTCGTGTTCCGGCGCCGGCTTGGAGATCAGGACGCCAGTGCGACCGCCGACGCAGTAATACCCATAGGTGTTGTCCAGCACTTCCTTGAGGCCCAGGAAAGGCAGG
>DATBNA010000523.1:0-10402 GCA_036554545.1 Hyphomonadaceae bacterium | reverse complement strand
CGGGTGTCTCCGTTCAGGGCATCCTCTTTGGAGAAGACAGCGCCCGGTATGTCATTGCCGCTCCCCGTGCATCGACGGTCCGTATCCAGTCGCTTGCGAAGGAGGCAGGCGTTCCGTGCGACTGCCTCGGCGCGTCCGATGGCTTTTCGAAAGGTGAGGAAAGCGTCGGGTTCAGCTTCGACGAGTTCGGAATTCACGGAGTGGCCCTCTCCACCCTCCGCGCCGCGCATGAGGGCTGGCTGCCGGCCTATATGAAGGGCTAGCGGGTTCGTCCCGCCAAACCTGCTCCATGTAATGGGTATTGCGGATTTGCCTGCTGCGGCGGCGATTCTGTCCGATTCGACATGCGCCGAACCGGAACCTGCCGGGACCAGCCCCGTTTTGGAGAACACGGGGGCAACCGGGGACGTTTACTTGGAGGATCGCATGCCCCGCCTTTACCTGTTCGGCGCCGCAAGTCTTGCCGCGCTGGCCTTCGCCGCTTGCGGCGACAACACCCCCGATATGGCCGAAACCACCACGACAACTACCGAGACCACGACCGTTGATACGGCCGCTGTCGATACCGAAGCCGCCGTCCGCGAAGGTCAGGAATTCGTCAACGCCGCCGGCCAGGCCGGCATGGTCGAAATCCGCACCAGCGAAATGGCGCTCGAAAAGTCCAAGAATGCCGACGTGAAGGCGTTCGCCCAGAAGATGATCGACGAGCACAAGGCCGCTGGCGAGAAGCTTAGCGCCGCCGCGTCGGCTGCCGCCCTCGCCGCTCCGCCGGCGACGCTGGATGACTTCCACATGCGCCGGATCAACGACCTCGTTGAAACCGACGGCGATGAAGACTTCGACGCCGACTACATGGCCCTGCAGGTCGATGCGCATAATGACGCGATCAAGCTGTTCGAGGACTATTCCAAGGATCCGAACGCCATCGCGCAGCTGAAAATGCTCGCCGATGAAACCATGCCGACCCTCGTGGCGCACAAGGCCGACGCCGAGCGCATCCGCGACGCGGTCACCAAGACGGACAAGGCGGCTAATCCGAGCTGATTTGCCCGGCCTTACGCCAGCGATGGCGCAATGACGCAGCAGTTCCCTTTGGAGCTGCTGCGTTATTCCGTTGCATGGTTGTAATCTGTGACTAGATACATCGGGGCCGGTGATGTGGAGCGCGCGGGCACAGGCGGCGCTTCGAGGGAGGGACACTGATGGCGATGGACCGCGCCACACTCGAAGGCTTTTTGCGGGAAGCGTTTCCGGACGCCGAGATCACCCTCACCGACCTTGCCGGCGACAATGACCACTGGCAGGCGGAAATCGTCTCTGAGACGTTCCGCGGCAAGTCGCGCGTGGCGCAGCATCAGCAGGTCTATGCCGCCCTGAAGGGCCGGATGGGCGGCGCCCTGCATGCCCTCGCCCTTTCCACGCGCGCTCCGGGCTGAGGACTGAACGTGGCGGCCCGCACCAGCGACAATGCTATTGGCGTTCGCCGACTCGGCTTCGGCGTGAGCGGGCCGCATGGGACGCCGCTGGTGCATCCCAACACCACGTTCAACATGATCTACCATGCGTTCGACCGCGGGGTGCGGTTGTTCGACACCGGGCCGTCCTATGGCGCAGGCGAAGCCGAGCGCAGGCTGGGCGAGGCGATGAGGCGCCTGCCGCGGCTGGAGTGCATCATCTCGACCAAGGTCGGGATCACATCGGCGGGCCTGGCGCGGCGCATTCGCGATTTCTCGCCGGAGGGAATCCGCAAGTCGGTGGAGAATTCGCTTCGGCGGCTGGGAATGAAGCGGATCGACTGGCTGTTCCTGCACGGGCCGGCGCCGCACGAGATCACCGACAAGCTGATCAAGACGCTCGACGACCTGAAGCGGAAAGGCGACATCGCGCTGACGGGGATCGCCGGGCGCGGGCAAGAACTCGACGTGGCGCTGGGCACTGGCCAGTTCACGCTGTTCATGCTGCCGGTGCATGCGGCGCTGAAGTCGCACGAGTTCGAGCGGCTGGGGAAACTGAAGGCGTCAGGCGTCGAGATCATCGGCATCGAGACCCTGTCGCCCGCCCTGCCCCGTTTCCCGGCGCCGGTGACGGCGGGCGCCACCTGGCGGCTGGCTCGCGCCCTGACCAAGCCGTTCGGCCAGTCGACCGTGACGCCGATGGGACCGGAGGAATGCCTGCTGTGGGCGCTGCGCGAAGGCGGTGCGCACAGGGTCGTGACCACCACGACCCGGCCGGAACACCTTGAATCCAATATCTATGCGGTGACGACGCCCTCGACCGGGCGCTTGATTGCCGGGCCGTCCAGCCTTAGCTGAGAGGGCAGCAAGCCGGTTTCCGGCCAGAAAAGGCGCTTTTCATGAGCCAGGACATCAACGCCCGTATCCAGGGGCTGATCGACGCCAGCCCGGTGTTCCTTTTCATGAAGGGCACGCCAACTTTCCCGCAGTGCGGGTTCTCGGCGACGGTCGTCTCGATCCTGGACCACATGGGCGTCCGGTACGACAGCGCCAACATTCTCGAGGACGCCGAACTGCGCCAGGGGATCAAGGACTTCTCGAACTGGCCGACGATCCCGCAGCTCTATGTGAAGGGCGAATTCATCGGCGGCTGCGACATCACGAAAGAGATGTTCCAGTCGGGCGAGCTGAAGCAACTGCTCGAGGACAAGGGCGTGCTGCAGGCCGCCTAAGCCGTTCAGGCTTTCACCAGACCATCCATCGCCTTTACGGCGGCGCTGTCGGGGAAGACAGGGCCGTTGAGATCGTTTGCCGCCCAGCCGAGCTGGTCACGCAAGAGGCCCTTGAAGACAGAGCGCGCCTCGACCGTCGGCATGAGGTCACGGTTCTCGAACAGGGCCGATGACTTGAGCGAGGGCCAGTCGCCGTGGATGCGACCGCCCTTGATGGCGCCGCCGGCGAGGATGGCGAGGCCGCCGGTGCCGTGATCCGTGCCCTGCGCGCCGTTGATGCGCACGGTGCGGCCGAACTCGGAGATGGCGACAATCGCCGTCTTCTTCCACGTCTCCCCGAGCGTGTCCTTGAGCGCCTTCAGACCCGCATCGAGCGCCGTGAAGCGCTGCTGCAGCGCTCCGTTCTGGCCGGCGTGCGTATCCCAGCCTTCGAGGCTGACGACAGCGATCTCGGGACCGTCCGGCTGCGCCAGGAATTTTCCGGCGGCGGTGAGCTGTGGCAGGAACTGGCCCGGACCGCCGCGCGCGCCGCCCATGCCCTGCCTGTCCATTCCGCCCGCAACGGCATCGGCGCCCAGCGCAGATGAGAGCGAGGCCTTGAGCACGGGGTCGCCTTCATAGAGCTCCATGAGGCGGTTGAGCGTGTCATCGCTGGCTTCCGGCAGGACGGCTGGCGACCAGGAGGATGTGTTCTTGGCCGCACCACGCAGGATCAGCGGCTGGGCCGGGCCGATGGAGACTGCAGCGTACGCATCCGGCGCCTTCTGCAGGGCGCGGTTGAGCCAGCCGTCATCGCTCACGGTCTTGACGCCCCCGCATTCGAGCAGGTCCTGCGCCTCGAAATGCGAGCGCTCGCGATAGGGGCCTGCGATTGCCGGGATGAAGGCGGCCTCGCCAGATTTGTACATCGCGGCGAGCTGCGGCATCGCAGAGTGAAGCGCGAAGCCATCAGAAAGCGGGATCGCCTTGGCGTCGATCAGGGCGGCGCGATGGGCGCGGATATCCGGATCGTCTGTCTTGGGCAGGGCGGCGAGGCCGTCCATCGCGCCGCGCAGGATAATGACGATGATCTTGCGGCCCTGGCTCGCCTTGGTGGCGGCGCTGGCGGAAGGGGCAACAGAGATCAGCGAGGCGGCGCAGCCGGCGAGAAGAAGCGAGCGGCGGTTGAGGGCGTGCATGTCATCTACCTCCGCTGGAACTCGGGCGACATCAAAGCGAGCGTGAAGCCCTGCTCGGCGCTTTCGGCGCGGGCGACGGCCTGGCGTGTCCTTGCACCGGCAAGCGGCCCGAGCGCCTGGTCGAGGAATTCGGTGGGGGATTCCGCACGCACCATGCGGCGCGAGACGGCGTTGGCCCATTCAAGGCGCTTCTTGATGGCGTCGGCGCCGGACCACGAAGCCGTGTCGTCGGGCCAGCCGGCAGGCGATGGGGCGCTGAAGGGGCGCTGGGCGAGCGAGGTGTAGACGGCTCGCTGGTCGCGCCCGAAGGCCGCCTCGGCGCCGGCGGCGCGGGACGCGGAGACTAGAAGCTCTTCAGGCGTCTTGAACTTCCGTGACTGCTCGCCCCATGCCTCGTCGAGGTCGACGACGGCCCTGGCAACCTGTCCGAGATGGCCGTTCGATTTCTTCCAAACAGCTTCGATTTTCGCGACGGCTGCAGGCGGCGGCTGGTCGGCGACGAAATGACGGACCAGCTTTGTCGCGATGTGCCGCGCCGTGGCGGGGTGCAGGGCGATGTCGTCGAGGATGGCGGCGGCCTGCTGTTTCGCCTGCCCTCCATAGGACTTGCCGAGCACGGTGCGTGCGCCGGGCTCGTGCAATTGTTCGACAAAGACGGTTTCACCGACGGCCTGCTGCATCTCCTGCGCGGCGGCGCGGATGGCGCGCTGCGCCTGGCGGCCCTGCCCGCCGCCGAGCCCGGCGAGCCGTGCAAGCTGCGGCGTACCTATGGTCCAGCCGGTGAGCGCCTTGGCGAACTCGATGATGTCCTGCTGAGAATAGCCGGAGCCCACGCCCATGGTGTGAAGTTCGAGGATCTCGCGCGCGAGGTTTTCGTTGAGGCCAGCGTCACGGCGCTGCGCCGCCTGCGTGGACGGGCCGATCGAACGCGTCGCGTCGAGATAGACCAGCATGCCGGGATGAAACGAGGCGGCCCCAAGCAACGTCTGGAAATTTCCAAACACGTGCGGGCGGATCGCTTCGCGCTCGAACGGGCCGACGAGGCCGATAGTCTGGGCGTTGCGCGCAGCGACTGTGAAATGATTGGCCCAGAAGCGCAGCCACCGTTCGGCGAAGGAATTGGGAGTCGATGCTGCGTGGCGCGAGCGCGCGTCGATCTCTTCAGCAAGGCCATCGCGTGTTTCGCGCTGGACCTGCTGGCGAACCATGCGCAACGCTTCGTCCGTCACATTGCCTTGGCCGGGGCCCTGGCCGGGAGCGCCCGGCGGGCGACCTCGCGGACCCATGTCCTGATAGGCGTCGATTCGCGCCTCGAACACCTGCTTGACCGACAGAAGATTGCCGGCGGGGATGACCGCCGCATCGGGCCGGACCTGCGCCTTGAGCCAACCGCGCGGATCGGATGAGGCGGCGTCGATTTCGCCGGGCCGTGCGCCCAATCCGAAACGGGTTGCGGCGATCGCGCCCTGAAGCCGGGACATGGAAGCCTCCCTAGTCCAGGAGATACTAACCCAGGCGAGGCCGGAAATTATGCCGGGCCTCTCCCGAATTTGTATCAACTTGTCCCGTGAATACTGCCTGAACGCCCCTTATCTAGGGGCGATGCCGGATACGTCCCCACCTTCCCGCCCTGCCGATTTCGCCTTTTTCGAGCCGATGCGCGTGCGCTGGGCCGATTGCGACATGCAGGGGATCGTCTTTAATCCCAACTATCTGGTCTACGCCGACAACGCGATGACCGAGTACATGCGGGCCGTCGGCTTTCCCTACCCAGAAGCCCTGCAGCCCTTCGGGGCCGACATCTTTGCGGCAGGATCGCAGATCGACTTCAAGGGCTCGGCGCGGTTCGACGACATGCTGCGCACCGGCGCGCGTCTCGAGCGCATCGGGCGAACGAGCTTTCGCTTCCGGATCTCTGTCTTCCGCGGCGATGAACTGTTGACCGACATCCGCACGACCTATGTCTGTGCAACGCCTGGAGAGACGCGCACGACAGTGCCGGTGCCGGCGAAGTTCATCGAGATCGTCGAACGCTTCGAAACGCTGAAGCCCGAGCGGGCCTAGTTCGCCGACGGCGTCACCTTGTAGATCGCGTTGGTAATGTCCGAGGCGACATAGATCGATCCATTGTCCGACACCGCAACGCCAGTGGCTGTGTAGGCCGGCAGCGTGCCTTCCGCGGCAGGCAGGCCGGTTTTCAGCCCTTCCGCTATGGTGACGATGGAATTGTCTTTCGGATCGAAGGCGATCAGGCGGCCGGCTGCGGCTTCGGCGACATAGACACGGCCATCGGATCCGACATCGACGCCTTCGGGCGAAGCGAGGCCATCTTTCACGCGTGTGATTTCGCCGGTGGCGAGATCGACGCGGGCGAGCGAACCGGTGGCCGACTCCGTGACGTAGATTTTCCCGTCAGCGGCTTCGGCCATCGCGACAGGGAAGCCGAGGCCTGTGACCAGCGCCTTGGGCTTCGCATCGGGCGTCGCCGCCGCCTCGACCAGGCTGATCGCGCCGGTTCCGGCTTCGAGCGCAATGATGCGACCGTCGGCGAGTTCGAGTGCATCGACTGGCGCCGCAAAGCCGTGATGTGTCGCCTGCACGGCGCCAGTGGCGCGGTCGAGCACCTGGATCGTGCCGGCAGCCCAGCTTGCGATCGCAACCTTCGAGGCGCCGACGCCGATTCCCAGCTGATTCTCGGTTTCGTCGCGATACATGCGCAGCGGGTCGGTGATGGCGCCGTTCGAGGTGTCGATGACGCGATAGGCGAAGACGTCGGCGACGTGGAGGCGTTCGCCTTCGGGACCGTTCGAGATCGCCAGGTCCGTTGGCGTCGCCAGCGGACCTTTCACGACATTTCGGACGGCGCCGGTTGCCGGATCGACTTCATCGATCGTCGCTTCGGCCATGTTGGAGACGTAGACGAGGCCATTGGGGCCGAAGGCGAGATTGTCGAGCGCAGGATGCAGGGTGGCGACAACGGATGTCTGGCCGTTTGCCGGATCGATACGCTTGAGTTCGCCGGTCTTGGTGTCGATGGCGTAAAGCTTGCCGTCGGGCCCGAAATTGGCGGCGGCGGGAATCTGAAAGCCGCCGGCCACGACAGTGTCTGCGCCGGTCTTCGGATCGATCTTCACGATGGCGTTCTTGAACCAGAGCGGCCCGTACAGCATGCCGTCCGGCCCGACCTCGAAGCCGTTGAAGCCGCCGAGATCCTTGCGGATTAGGCGTGGAGGATTCGCGCCTGTTACATCGGCCTCGTAGAGCGCGTCGCCGAGAAAGACCTGCGTGAAATAGAGCTTGCCGTCCGGAGTGAAGGCCAGCGAGTTCGAACCCGGCAGGCCGGAGGAAATCATGCGCGGCTGGCCGCCCTTCTCCTGCACGAAGACCTTGCCGGTGAGATAGCCGGTCCACGCCATGATGCCGTTCGGGCCGAAGGCGATGTCGTCCGCCATGCCGTCGGGCGGACCGATGCGCTCCGTTACCTCTCCCGTCTGCGGATTGACCGCGTAGATCGCCTGACCGACGACGCTGCCCGCGAGGATCGTGCCGTCGGGCTCGACAGCGAGACCATGCAATCCGTGGAAGGGCGATGGGCCGACAAGCTCACTGACCGTGTAGGTGACGGTTGCCGGCTTGCTCTCGCCACAGGCTGCGAGGACAAGCGCGAGCGCGGTTGCGGCCAGGAATTTGTGCATGTCTTTCCTCCCAAGTGCGGGAAGGATAGTTCGGCGCACGGAACGGCGGAAGTTGTATCGAAACCTTGTGGCCGTAGCGGAACGCGATCAGATCGGCATCCGCATGATGTCCTGGTAGGCCTTGATGACTTCATCGCGTACGGCGACGACCGTCTCGAGCGTCGCCTCGGCGGCGGCGACCGCGGTCACGACATCGACGAGGTCGGCGCGGCCCATGGCGGCATTGGTGATGGCGCCTTCGGCCGTTGAACCTGCATTCGAGATCGAGTTGACGGCAGAATTGAGAATCTCGCCGAAGCCCGAGCCTATCTGTTGCGCCGGCGAGCCGCCGCCGGCGCCGGAGATCGTCTGCGCGGTCGAGAGATAGGCCTTGGCGGCGCTGATTCCGAGATCAGACATCTATCGCTCCCTCACGCTTTCAGGAGACCGACGACGCCGAGCATCATGGCGCGGCTCGATTCGATCACGTTGAGGTTGGCCTCGTAGGCGCGCTGCGCCTCGCGCAGGTCGGCCATCTCGATCAGGGCCGAGACGTTGGTCATTTTCACATAGCCGCGCGCGTCGGCGGCGGGATGTGAGGGATCGTATTTTTCCGGAAACGGCGTCTGGTCGAGACGCGCGCCGGTGACCTTCACCGTGTCGACGCCGACTTCGCGGTCGTAGAAGGTGCGGAACACCGGCGCCTTGCGGCGGTATGGATCAGCCCCGGGCGTCGAGGCCGTGGTGTCGGCGTTGGCGAGGTTCTCGGCCGAGATGCGGATGCGCACCGTTTGCGCGCGCAGGCCCGTTGCGGCCGCCGTCATGGCGGACATGAGTTCGGAGGACATGGACGTCTCCTAGAGGCGGCGCATCACCGTGTCGGTGAGCGCGACGCCAGCCGCAGCAGGCCCAGACTCTTCTGGTAAAGGCCGACCATGGTCTCGAAATCCATTCGGGTTTCGGCGATCTTCATCATCTGCTCTTCGACCACGACGGAGTTGCCGTCGAGCGTGGTCTCGGAGTCGGGTGCGCGTGACATGCCATAGGAAGCCGAGGCGCCCCCCTGGGGCGCCATATGGCCGGCCTGGGTGGCCGCCATCGTGGTGTGGCCAGGGCCTGAGGCGCGGCCGGCCATGCGCTGTAGCGCCGCAGCGAAACTGTCCTGGTCGATGTCTTTCGGGACGAAGCCGGGGGTAGAGACGTTGGCGACGTTTTCCGCGATGACTTTCTGGCGATCGCCCAGCATCTGCAGGCGCGCTTTCATCAGCGAGAAGACGGTGATCTGGGTCGGATCCGGCATCGGCCTTGAGCTCTTTCAGTAGGCAAATTCGACCGGTTTCCTTAAGGCAGGATTAAGCGCCAGCCGGTTCTGTTAACCAGTCGTTTACCGGCTTTTCCGACTTGTTAACCATGATCCGGCCCGAACGGCCGGAAACTGGGGCCGGTCGGACATGGACATCTTCGACGCCTTGAGAGCCATCGGCGCGCTCGCGCTCGTGCTCGGCATCCTGCTCGGCTTTGCCTGGCTGCTGCGCAAGTACGGCAGCTCGATGGGCATCAAGATCGGACAGGAAGCATCCGACCTTCGCGTCGTCGAATGGCGCTCGCTCGATATGCGGCGGAAGCTTGCGGTGGTGCGTTGGGACGGGCGCGACCACCTGCTCTGCCTCGGGCCGGCGGGCGACATCGTTGTCGCCAATCGCACGGCGCCGCCGCCGGCGGAAAAACCGGCAACGCCGAAGGACGCTGAATGATCGGGCGCATCCTTCGCTTTCTTTCGATCGGCGCGATCATCGTGCTGGCGGCGCCGACGGCGCTGCCGCAGACGGTGTCAGTCGATCTCGGCACCGGTCAGGGGCTGACGTCCGGGATCGTGCAGCTGATCGCTGCGATCACGGTGCTGTCGCTGGCGCCGTCGATCCTGGTGATGACGACGTCGTTCGTGCGGATTGTGGTTGTGCTGTCGCTGCTGCGTACGGCGATCGGCCTGCAGAACGCACCGCCAAACTCGGTGGTGATTTCGCTGTCGCTGTTCCTGACGGCATTCGTGATGGCGCCAACCTTCATGCAATCCTATGAGGCCGGTATCGCGCCCTACATGGCGGAATCGATCACGCTCGAAGAGGCGATCCCGCGGGCGCTGGGGCCGGTTCAGGCTTTCATGGGCCAGCACGCCAATCCGCAGGACGTGGCGCTGTTCGCCGACATGGCCAACATCCAGAACCTGCAGAGCCCGGAACAGGCGCCGTTTCATGTGCTGGCGCCGGCGTTCATGATTTCGGAGCTGAAGCGGGCGTTCGAGATCGGGTTTATGGTGTTCCTGCCGTTTCTGGTGATCGATCTGGTGGTGTCGTCAATCCTGATGGCGATGGGCATGATGATGCTGCCGCCGGTGACGATCTCGCTGCCGTTCAAGCTGATCTTCTTCGTGCTCGTGGACGGCTGGCGAATGCTGGCGGGTTCGCTGGTCGAAAGCTTCATGCAAGGACCGCCCATATAGGGCTGACAAACCTGTTCGCAGCGGCCCGGAAAAGCCCTAGAAGTCGCCCGAAACCGGCAGGCGATGATGGCGGACGATCTGGGATCCCTTGAAGACGCGGATGATGGCGAGGCGGTGTTTTCCCCGCTGCATCCGGTGTTCGCGGATGCTCCGGACAGCGTGAATTTCCGCAAGCTGCGCAAGCGTCTGGTGCGGCAGACACAGGAAGCGATCCGGTCGTTCGGGATGATCCCGGAAGGCAGGCGGCCGCGCTGGCTGGTGTGCCTGTCTGGGGGCAAGGACAGCTATACGCTGCTCTCGGTCCTCCTCGACCTGCAATGGCAGGGCGCCCTGCCCGTCGACCTGCTGGCGTGCAACCTCGACC
>DATBNA010000517.1:0-6591 GCA_036554545.1 Hyphomonadaceae bacterium | reverse complement strand
ATCAGGACCTGAATGAGGGCGCCGCGGTGATCCGCGCGGCGGCGCGAAAGCTCTCCCAGCTGGTCGAGTCCGTGGGCGCGGCCGCCAACCTTTCGGCGCCCGAACTGGACGTGCTGCAGGAAATCTTCGACCAGGGTCCGCTGGATGTCGGCGAGCTTCGCACGCGTCTTGGCGCTCCCAAGCAATCTCTTGCCCGTAACCTCAACCAGCTCGAGGCGCGCGGTCTGGTGAAGCGGGAAACCGATCCGGAAGATCGCCGCCGCCGGCTGGTGAAGCTGACGCCTGAGGGCCTGACCTTCACACGTGAGGCAACAGAGCGCAGGCGCACCGCCCTCCGCCAGGCGTTCCTGTCTGCCGGACCTGACGCCGTGACCGGCGCCCGGCGCATGCTGTCCGAGCTGCTGCGGGTCCGGGGCGAGTCGTGAGCCAGCACAAGAGCCACATCCTTGTCGTCGACGACGATGACCGGTTGCGCGACCTGCTGAAGCGCTACCTCGCCCGCGAAGGTCACGATGTGACGACGGCGAAGGATTCGGCGCATGCCCGGCGTCTGATGCAGACCATGTCGTTCGACCTGATCGTTCTGGACGTCATGATGCCTGGGGAGGACGGTCTTTCGCTCCTCAGAGGCATCCGCCAGGAAGTCGATACGCCTGTCATCCTGCTCACAGCGCGCGGGCAGCCCGCAGAACGCATCGAGGGATTGAAGCTCGGCGCCGACGACTACCTGGCGAAGCCGTTCGAGCCGGAAGAGCTGACGCTCCGCATCGGCTCCATCCTGAAGCGGGCGCAGCCGGATACGCCGATAGAAGAGGTCAAGCTTTCGGGCATGGTCTTTCACGTAGGCAAGAACGAGCTGCGGAAGGACGGCCGCCTGGTTCGCCTCACCGAAAGCGAGACCCAGCTGCTTTCCATTCTCGCACAGCGCGCCGGCGCGGCCATCTCGCGTCAGGAACTTGCCGCCCTCACCTCAGCCGGCGTTGAGCGCTCTGTCGACGTCCAGGTCACGCGCCTGCGCCGCAAGATCGAGCGCGATCCGCGCGAGCCGGTGCACCTGCAGACCGTGCGCGGGGTCGGCTATCGGCTCACCGGGGACTAGGCCATGCGGCTGCGCGATTACACGCCGCGCGGATACAATGCCCGGCACATCCTGATCCTCATCGTGCCGATGATGATCTTTGTCACCGCGATGACGTGGTTCTTCTTCAACACCCACGTCCAGCAGGTGAACACCAAACTTTCCCGCAGCTTCGCACAGGAGCTGGCTCTTGCGGCCGAAACGCGGGCGCAGCGGCCGGAAAACTGGAACGCTTTTGCCGCCGCGATGAACCGCTCCCAGCTGATGCACGTCAGTTATTCCTCGGATCCGTCGGCGAGAGGCCTCCCTCCAGGGCGATACTGCTGCGAGGAACTCGAGCAGGAGCTGACCGTCTCGTTCGGACGGAACTTCAAATATGCATTCCAGCCGGAAAGCGATCTGATCGAGGTCCGCACGCAGGTCGGCGAGGGCACGCTGATCGCCAAGCTCGATCGCAAGCGCGTGGTCATCGTCACGGCCCCGCAGTTCATCGGCTGGTCGGTGGGCTTCTCACTCCTGCTGCTGACGATGTCGTACCTGTTCCTGCGCAACCAGGTGCGTTCGATCTTGCAGCTCTCCTGGGCGGCCGATGCGTTCGGCCGTGGCGAAGACGTCCCTGACTTCAAGCCTTCCGGCGCGCTCGAGGTGCGCCGCGCGGCGCGCTCGCTGATCCGCATGAAGAACCGCATCCGCCGCTATACCGACCAGCGCACAGCGATGCTGGCCGGCGTCAGCCACGACCTTCGCACGCCGCTTGCGCGCCTGAAGCTCGAACTTGCGCTGCTGCCCAAGGAGCACGACGCCAACGCCGCCAAGGCCGACATCGCGGAAATGGAGCAGATGCTGGACGGCTATCTGGCCTTTGCCCGCGGCGAGGAGGGCGAGCAGCCGGTCGAGACGAACCTCTCGGTGCTGGCGCAGGAGGCATCCGCTCACGCCGCCGGCCGGTCACAGTTTGAATTCTCGGCCCCGACCCAGGTTGTCATGCGGCTGCGACCGCTGGCGATGAAGCGAGCCATAGCGAACCTCGCCAACAACGCCGCCGACTACGGCAAAAAGGTGCGCGTGAGCGTTACCGCGGACCAGGGCGAGGCGGTGGTGACAATCGAAGACGACGGCCCCGGCATACCGCCGCAGATGTATGAGGAGGCGTTCCGCCCCTTCAGCCGGCTTGATGCGGCGCGTAACCAGAACGTATCCGGCGTCGGACTCGGCCTGACCATTGCGCGTGATACGGCCCGCGCTCACGGCGGAGATGTGACGCTCGGACGATCGGAGCTTGGCGGCCTCAAGGCTACCATCCGCCTGCCCGTCGATGTCGACGCCAAGGGCCGTCCTCGCGAACAGGACGAGGACGAAGACAGCTAGGTCTTCTTTTCGGCCTCGCGCGAGAGTTCTGCGCCGCGCTTTGCGGCAGCCTCCACGGCCTTGCGCATCAGCTCTGGAATCGCTCCGCGCGCCATGAGCACGTCGAGAGCGGCTGCAGTCGTGCCGCCCGGCGAAGTCACCGCGCGGCGCAGGTCGGCCGGATCGCCGCCCTCGGCCAGCAAGGCGCCTGCGCCGATGACTGTCTTGCGCGCCAGCGTGGCAGCTGTTGCGTCGTCGAG
Source organism: Hyphomonadaceae bacterium (assembly GCA_036554545.1). Lineage (GTDB taxonomy): Bacteria > Pseudomonadota > Alphaproteobacteria > Caulobacterales > Hyphomonadaceae > UBA7672. The sequence continues at coordinate 3,906 of DATBNA010000517.1, read as the reverse complement.
ACCTGCTGCCTTGGCGGCGCCCTCAAGCGCCTCCGCCAGCAGGAATACATAGGCAGGCCCGGATCCTGATACGGCGGTCACTGCATCGATGTGCTTTTCCTCGAGCGGCCCGACGATATCGCCCAAAGGCGCCAGCAGCATTTCGGCCGTCGCCTTCTCTGCCTCGCCGGATTGCGGCGACAACGCATAGCCGGTGACGCCCTTGCCGATTGCGCCCGGCGTGTTCGGCATGGCGCGAGCCACTTTGGCGACTCCAAGCGCTTCCGTAATCCCGCGGATGGTGATGCCTGCCATGATCGAAACGACCAGGGTGTCTGGTCCGATCCATCCTCTGATCGATGGCGCCGCCTTGGCAAATCCCTGCGGCTTTACCGCGAGCACGACGACATCGGCCGGGTTGGCGGCGCGATTGAGCGAGATCTTTCCCGACTTGCCCCACGCGGCGACTTCAGCGCTTGGCTCCGGCTCGACGACATGCAGCTTGCCAAGGCCCGCGCTTTTCAGGCTGCGGAGCCAGCCCCGCGCCATCGCTGCGCCCATTCGCCCTCCACCGACAAGGACGGCCTGCTTCAGCTCGCCCTTTTGGGCAGGAGGCATGGCATCACGCCTCGCCCGCGGTCTCGAACACCACGGCGGCCACGGCTTCCTCTGCGGACTTTCCGGCCCAGACGACGAAGTTGAACGCCGGCAGGAACTGGTCGGCCGCATCCAGTGCGGCCGTCAGCACCGCCGCGATCTCGCCGGGTTCCGGCGCGATGCGATCGAGCATCGGGATGGTGTGACGAAAGACAGCGACGCCGTCGTCATTCCAGTAGTCGAAGTGTCCGAGCCACAGACGCTCGTTGATCTTGCGCAGCAGTTCGGAGATCGCGCTGTGCTTTGCGTTCGGAGCGCGCAGGTCGAGCGTCAGGGAGAAATTGAGCGACGCCGGTTGTTCGCGCCAGACGAACATGCCTCCGAACTCGCCCCACTTGGTCATCGAGGCGCAATGGATGACGCCCTCTTCGGAACGCTCGCACGCCCAGTCGCAGCCGAGCAACGTCTGCTCGACGACATCGAGGGCCTTGTCGGAGAAGTCGGGAGTGAGCGAGTCGAGAGCCGACATCTGGTCCTCCAGGAATCATGGGCGAGGAGCCCGGTTGAAAGAACGCTATGGAGCGTTGCTCAGTCTGACAATGGCGTCTTGGTTAAGGACTTGGTCAGTCGAATCGGATGTTCAGGGTTTTCTGTCGACAGACTCGCCGCCAGCGAGGCGCGCTTCGAGTTCCGCGACTCGTTTTTCCAGAGCTTCCGCTTTTTCCACAGCAGAACGCGCGAGCGCCTTGAGCGCATCGACCTCTTCCCGGCGCGCGAGGTCCATTTCAGCGACGATCCGCTCTCCCATGGAACGGAACATGGCCTTGGCCTCGGAGTTTGCCGCCTGCGCCATGCTGGCGGCCCCCTGCATCATGCGGGAAACATCGTCCATAAACGGATTGCGGGTCTGCATGTGCGCCTCCGATATAGACCCCGCCGCCGGAGCCGGTATCTATATGGCCGTTCCCGCCGGGGATTTCAAAGCACGGGCGCTGCATGATCCTGAACATAGAGATCCCTTTTCCGCGGATCGACCCTGCGGCATTCACCATTCCGTTGCCGGAAATGGACCTCGGCCCCATCGCTTTGGGGCCGTTTCCGATCCGCTGGTACGCGCTGGCCTACATTTTCGGCCTGCTGCTCGGCTGGTGGTATGCGAGCCGCATCGCATCGCGGCCGCAGCTCTGGGGGGAGACCGAGAAATCACCCGTCACCAAGGCGGACATCGACGATTTCGCCTTCTGGGCGATGATCGGCATCCTGGTCGGCGGGCGGCTCGGCTACATCCTCTTCTACACCCTGCCCTACGAGCCGGAGAAGCTGGCGCAGGACCCGACCTTCATCCTCAAGATGTGGGAAGGCGGGATGTCCTTCCATGGCGGCCTGATCGGTTCGATCCTCGCCGTGCTGTACACATCCTGGTCGCGGAAGATTTCGCTGATCCGTCTTGGCGACGTTGCAGCAGCCGCGGCGCCGATCGGATTGTGCCTCGGCCGGTTAGCCAACTTCATCAACGGCGAACTCTATGGTCGCGAGACGACCGTGCCCTGGGCGATGCGCTTCCCGACCTATGACTGGGGCCAGCGCGAGTGGGTCTTCACCGGTAATGAAAAGCTTGTCCATCCGAGCCAGCTCTATGAGGCCGCGCTCGAAGGCGTGCTGCTGTTCGTCGTGCTCGCAGTCGCCATATGGAAATTCAAGGCGCTGAAGAAGCCGGGTCTTGTCGCCGGCATCTTCCTGGTCGGCTACGCGCTGACACGGTCATTTGTTGAGAACTTCCGCGAGCCGGATTCCTTCGTCGAGGGCCTGCCCTCATTCCTGACCATGGGCATGCTGCTGTCGGTCCCGATGATCGTCGGCGGCGCATGGCTGATCTGGCGGGCTCAGAAAGGTCCGCCGGCGGCGACACCAGCGTGAGCAATCTTCGGACACGCATAGCCGACGCCATCCGCACGAACGGACCAATGTCCGTCTCGCTCTATATGCTGATGTGCCTGCACGATCCGCGCGAGGGCTATTATGCGACGCGTCCCGGATTCAATGCGGACTTCACCACTGCGCCGGAAACGAGCCAGGTGTTCGGCGAGCTGCTGGGCCTCTGGGTAGCGCATGAATGGATGCGGCTGGGCAGCCCGAAGAAGCTCTGGATCGTTGAGATGGGCCCCGGCCGCGGCACGATGATGGCCGACATGCTGCGCGCGGCCGACTCCGTCAGGGGCTTCTCGGCGGCGGCAGAAGTAGCGATGGTCGAGGCCAGCCCCGCCCTGCGGCGGGCGCAGGAAGACCGGCTGGAGCCGCGGCCGCTCCGGCATTTTGATGAACTGGAAGCGGTGCCGCCCGGCCCGGCGATCATCATCGGCAACGAATTCCTCGACTGCATGGCGATCCGCCAGTTCGTCAAGCATCACGGCGAATGGCGCGAGCGGCAGATCGGCCTGGTCGCGCCGGACAGGTTTACATTTGGCGTCGGACCAGCGGCTGCGATTCCGAAGGATCTTGTGCCGGTCGGCGACCAGGTTGAAGTGGCGCCGGCAATGGAGACGCTGATCGAGGGCATTGCGCGGCGCTTCCGTCAGCATCCGGGACGTGCTCTGTTCATCGACTATGGCCCGACGGAGCGCTCGCCGGGAGACTCCCTTCGCGCGTTTCGGCAGGGGATGCAGGTGGATCCGCTGTCAGATCCGGGGATGTGTGACCTGACCGCCGACGTCGATTTCCCGCGCATGAAGAAGATCGCCGAAAGCGAAGGCCTCGCTGTCCACGGCCCGATCCAGCAGGGTTACTTCCTGACACGCCTGGGCGCACGTGAGCGGGCGCAGTCGCTTGGCCGCGCCAATCCTGCACGCGCGGACGAGATTTCGGCGGCAGTGCAAAAGCTGATCGCGCCCGAACAGATGGGATCGCGCTTCAAGGCGATCTGCTTTGCGCCTTATGGTGTCCAAGCCCCGCCCGGTTTCTAGTCGAGCACAAAGCCATGAGCGATGCGCGCCCGCCTTTCGAGGAAGCTCCGGCCATCAAGCGCTTCAGCATGCATGTGCGTCACGGTTTCTTCGGGAGGCGCGGCGGCGTCTCGACCGGCGTCTACAAGTCGCTGAACTGCGGACCCGGCTCGGGCGACGAGCCTGAGAAGGTCATGGAGAACCGCAGGCGCGTCTGCGCCGCCATCGGCGGCTCGATCGAAAGGCTGGCGGCGCCCCGGCAGATCCACTCGTCACGGGCGGTAGCGACCGACAAGGCCTTTCCGCCCAATGAGCGTCCGGAATGCGACGCGCTCGTCACGAAGCGGCCAGGCCTCGTGCTTGGCGTTCTGGCGGCGGACTGCGCGCCGAT
>DATBNA010000458.1:0-15168 GCA_036554545.1 Hyphomonadaceae bacterium | reverse complement strand
GCGGAAGAGGTGTGGGATAACTTTCCTATTTGTTTTTCGCAGAGCTTTGGAATCGCTCGCGAACTTCCTCGAAAGCGCCGGAAGAATATGTGGGGTTCGAGGGGTTTTTCTGCATCTGATGCAGTCTCTCGATCAGTCATCCTCGGCCTTGAGCCGAGGATCTTTCTTCGCTGCGGCGTCGGGACTTGCAGAGGGACAGAAAGATCCTTGGGTCTCGACCTGCGGTCTCGCCCGAGGATGACGTAGTAAGAGAGGCAGTCGCCTTACGCGTCGGGGAAGAGGAAGCGGAGGTCCTTGCGCAGGGACTGGCGGACCTGGGCCATTTCGCCGGCCGAGACGTGGCGGTTCAGCAGCTTCACCACGGCGGCGATGGCGCCTTCGGGGTCCTCGAGGGGTTCGCGGTCGAAGACTTCCTCAATTCGCGCGATGAAAGCGGCCTTGTTGCGCGGACGTACGGGCGCCGCGGAAGGATCCCAGCCGTCATAATAGATGCCGCGGATCAGGACCGGGAGCTGGGCGGCAAGATCGGCGGCCTCATCGACAGTCAGGAAATCCCGGATCGTGTGCAGCACCGTGCGGAAGAGAAGGTGGGTGCGGGCGTCGTTGGACCAGTGGAGATAATCGCCGAGTTCGTCGATCCATTCATGGGCGACTTCCTCGGCATGGTCGATGGTGGGCGTGCTGCTGCGAACCATGGCGGGCTCCTCATGCTGCGGCGCGAGGATGATTTCCTCATTCCGGGAGGCCGCTTTGACGGGGATCAATCCGGGCTATTCGCCTGCAGGAAGCGCCGGGGCTGACTGGGCGGCTTTTTCGGCCCGGCGCTTGGCGGCTGCGGCCTCGCGGGCTTCTTCTTCGGCCTCGCGTTTTGCTTCTTCCTCTTCGCGGCGCTTGCGGCCGGCGCCGATGACGGCGGCGGCAAGGATGCCGGCTTCGTGGAGCAGGCAGAGCGGGACGGAGAGGATCCAGACGCTGAACGGGTCGGCCGGCGTCATGATGGCGGCGACGATGAAGATCACCACATAGGCGTATTTGCGCGTCTTGCGCAGGCCGGAGGCCTCGACGACGCCTGCCTTGGCGAGGAGCGCTATGACGACAGGCAGCTGGAAAGCGAGGCCGAAGCAGGTGAGCAGCGAGATCGCCAGCTCGTAGTAGGGCTTCACCTGCGGAAGATAGTCGACGGTCGCCGAGGCGCCGGCAAATTCCTGTTCGAAGGTCAGGTCCATGAAGACCGGCAGGACCGAATAATAGACAAGCGCAGCGCCGGCGATGAACAGCACCGGCATCACGAACAGGAAGGGAAGGACAGCCGCCCTCTCCTTCTTGTAGAGGCCCGGCGCCACGAAGGCGTAGACCTGGTAGGCGATGTAGGGGAAGCCGCCCGCCAGCGCGAGCAGGAAAGCGAGCTTCAGCCGGATGAAGAGAAGCTCGAGCGGCGCTGTGAAGACGACGGCCGCGCCCTCCTTGCCGTGACGCGCTGCGGCGTCGCTGAACGGCACCAGCAGGAGGTCGAGCCCGGGCTGCGTGACAAACCATGCGCCGATGAACAGGATGACGAGGCAGATCAGGACACGCACGAGCCGCGTACGCAGCTCGACCAGATGGTCCATCAGCGGGGCGCGGCTGGCCTCGACCTCGTCGACAGGCGCCTCCTCGGGCGCTTTCTTCTTGTCCTTCTTGCCGCTCATGCAGGGGTGTCCTGCTTCACCGGCTGGGCCTTCGGCTCGGCGGTTTGCGCCGGCTCGGGAAGAGCGTCTTCAACGGCGCCATTGGCTTCGGACGCCGGCAGCGGACCGTGGCCTTCGATGCGGAAATCCTCACCGGTGTCGTAGCCGGGATGGTCCGCCGAAAGGCCGGCATGGTTCGGCATTTCGGGGACAGGCGCAGCGCCGTTGGCGGCCGCGGCAGGATGCGCCGGCGGAAGGGCGGCTGGCGCAAGGGCGCTGTCGACATCCTTCTGCAGGTTGACCGTGTCCTTCTCGAACTCCCGCTGGATGTCTTCGAGGCCGGTGTGCTTCTTGAGGTCGGCGACTTCCTTGCGCAGCTCTTCCAGCTCGGCCTGGCGGCCCAGTTCGTCGAAGCCCTGTTTGAACTCGAAGGCGAGCGCACGCATCTTGCCGGTAAAGCGGCCGAACTTGCGCATCATCAGCGGCAAATCCTTCGGGCCGATGACGACGACCGCCACCAGGACCAGAAGTATCGTTTCCGCGAAGCCGATGCCCGGCATCATGGCGAGATCGCTCCTACCGGAGACAAGAACACCCTAAAGCGATCAGGCCTTCGTCTTGTCCTTGTTGTCGGGCGTGACATTGATCGGTTCACTGACGAGGGCGCCGCTCGTGGTCTGGCTGGTATCGACCTCGTCGTTTTCCTTCATGCCCTTCCTGAAGGAGCGGATGCCCTTCGCCATGTCGGCCATCATGCCGGAAATCTTTCCACGACCGCCGAACAGGAGGAGGAGGATGGCGAGGATGATGATGATCTCGAGCGGACCGAGACGTCCAAACATTGTGTCTACTCCGTTCGCCGGGCGCGCGTCGCGGTGGGAGGCGTGGCGGCGGTTGCTAGGCTAACGTAACGCCCATAGGGGCTTACTGCAAACCTCAACAGCCTTCACGTAGGCTCGATTGGGCAGGGAATTGCATTAACCAGGGCATTCGGCGGCCTTCTCCTCCCCCGAACGGGGGGGCGCAATGCTTGCGGGCAGTTGGGCGGTCGAGATCGGGTGGGGGACGGTCTATCCGCGAACACACGAGAGGGCGGTCCCCCACCTGGCCGGTGATCGTTGAAACTAGTGTGTATGTGGCCCCTCCCCCGTTCGGGGGAGGAAACATCCCGGCGCCGCAGGAATCACTCCCGGTCTTCAGCGCCTTCGAGGAAATCCTGCTGGAATTCCGCGTCTTCCAGCGGGTCCTCGCCAAGAAGTTCGCCGGTTTCGGGGTCTCGCGGGGAACCGGCAAACTCGAAATCGCGTGGAATCTCGGCGCTGAGCAGTCCGGAGGCCCTGAGTTCGTCGCGGCCAGGCAGGCTGTCGACCGAGTCGAGGCCGAAGTGGACCAGGAAGCCTTCCGTGGTTCCATATGTCACAGGCCGGCCCGGCGTGCGGCGGCGGCCGCGCGGACGGACCCAGCCCTCCTCCATCAGGATGTCGAGCGTGCCGGAGGAGACGGCGACGCCGCGGACGTCCTCGATCTCGGCGCGGGTGACGGGCTGGCAGTAGGCGATGATGGCGAGCGTCTCGAGCGCGGCGCGCGACAGCGGGCGCGGCTGTTCGCGTGTCTCCTCGAACAGGAAGGCGAGATCAGGCGCGGTCTGGAAGCGCCACTTGCCGCCAACCTCGACGAGCTGCACGCCGCGTTTGGAATATTCGGACTTGAGCCGGGGAAGAACGTCGCCGGGTTCAATGCCCTGGGGAAGCGCCTCGGCCAGCGTGGCGGCGTCGATCGGTTCGTCGGATGCGAAGAGGATGGCCTCGGCGCGGCGGAAGGCGTCGGCGAGGCGCTCCGGATCCGGCGCCGGGCGTTGCGGCCTGGAGTCCGATTTGGACTCTGGCTTCTGCGGTCTGGAGTCGGCAGGCTTGCCGAGCTCGGTCTGGGTGCGGGACGCCGTCTTCGACAGGCGCGCGACAGCTTCGCGCATCTGCTCGATGCCTTCGGGCTTTCCCTGCTTGTCTTTGGGACCGCTCATTCGGCGGCCTTCAGTTCACGGGCGCGGCGGACATAGACGTCGGAGAAGTGCTGGTCCTGGCGCAGCTCCAGCGCGCGGTCGCGCGTGAGTTCGAGGGCGGCGGCGAAGAAGCTGGCGACTTCGGAGCGGCGCGGCGCGTCTTTGGCGTCTTCCTCGCTGGCGCGGATCGCCTGGACAGCGAGCCATTCCTCGAGCTGCGGCGCGAGTTCGACCAGCGTGCGGCGCGCGCTTTCGAGCGGCAGGACCGGCTGGCGCGCAATGACATGGGCGCGCTGCTTCACCTTGCGCACGTTGATGTCGCCGAAGCCCTTGAGGATGTCGTGCAGCGTGGTGGTCCAGATCGGCTTGCGGATGATCTTGGCCCGCTGCGGATCGCCGCGACGGAAGACGTCCCTGTTGTCGATGTTGCCGGCGTAGAGTTCATCGACCGCCTTGCGCATCGCATCGAGGCGCCGGAGGCGGAAGGCAAGACGCCCGGCCATCGCCTCCGGATCGATGTCGTCCTCGTCCTTCTTGTCGGACGGCAGCAGCAGCTTCGATTTGAGATAGGCCAGCCACGCCGCCATCAGCAGATAGTCGGCGGCGAGATCCATCTTCCGGTCGCGGGCGGCGCGGACATAGTCGAGATACTGATCGGCCAGTGCGAGAATGGAGATCTTCGCAAGGTCGACCTTGTGGCGGCGCGCCAGCTCGAGCAGCAGGTGAAGCGGGCCTTCGAATCCGTCGAGGTCGACGAGGAAGGCGTGTCTGCCGTCCGCATCGGCCGCCCCGGCCTCTGCCTGGGCCAGCATGTCCTCGTCCTGAGGTGCGCTCATGCCGCCGCAGTACCGGAGGGCGAGACACGGGACAACAGCTTCTGCAGCTTCTCCCAGCCCTCGGCCTTGTCGAATTTCCTGCCGTGGCGCGTGGCCGCCTCGGCGGCTTGCGCCCGACGCAATGACTCGCCTGTCAGGGTGGGCGAGGCGTCGGCGACTTCCTGCATTTCGGCGAGGATGGCGTCCGGGTCCTTCAGGAAACCCGAGCAATGCAGGGCGATGTCGCAGCCCGCCCGGTGAGCCCGGCTCGCCTTGTCGGCGAGCGTGTTGCCGAGCGCTTTCATGCCGAGGTCGTCGGTCATCAGGAGGCCATCGAAACCGATCTGGCCGCGGATGACGCCGCCAATGATGGCCTCGGACACGGTGGCGGCGCGCTCGCCATCGAACGCTGTGAAGGCAAGGTGCGCCGTCATTCCCATCGGCGCATCGTTGACGGCCTTGAAGGGGGCGATGTCGGCTGCAAGCTCATCGCGCGTGGCCCGGACGATGGGCAGCGACTCGTGGCTGTCGACTTCGGCGCGGCCGTGACCGGGCATGTGCTTGATGACGCCGGCGACGCCGCCGTCGCGCAGACCATCGAGCGCGGCGCGGGCGAGGATCGCGACCTGTTCCGGCGACTCGCCAAACGAACGGTCGCCGACGATGGCGTGTTTGCCGGGATGGCGGAGATCGACCACCGGCGCGCAGTCGGCGCGGATGCCGATGGGCTCGAGTTCGGCGGCGATCAGACGATGATGCAGCCAGACGGCTTCGCGGCCGGCTTCGGCGTCTTTCCGGTAGAGTTCGTCATAGCGTCCAGGCGCCACGAAGTCCGGCCACGCCGGCGGGCGGAGACGGCGCACGCGGCCGCCTTCCTGGTCGGTGAAGATCAGCGCCTCGCGGCCGAGCACGGACCAGATGTCCTGCGTCAGCGCCCTGACCTGCTCAGGCGTCTCGCACGAGCGGCCCATGAGGATCATGCCCCACGGGTTCACGTCGGACAGCAGCCGCACTTCTCCGCGCGTGAGCTTCGTGCCGGAGATCGAGAGGATGCACGCTCTGGATTCGGTCATTACGCTTTGTACGGCGCCTTGCTGGCGAGGCGGAAGCTACTTCGCCACACGGAAGCAGGCGCCGCCTTTCGCCTTGAAGGCGCCGCAGAACGCATCTGCATCGGCGGAGCTGGCGAAGGATCCGGCGCGGAGGCGGTAGACGGTCTTGCCGTTCACCTCGGCCTGCACGACGAACCTTTCCGCAGCCGAAAAGAGCTCGGGCGAGAACTTCACGTGCTTGTTCCACTCGCCGATGGCGGCGGCTTCCGAGCCCGCCGCGGCGATCTGGACGGCGAACTTGCCGTCCGTGGCGAAAGCCGGCTTGAAGGCGGCAGGCTCAGCCTTGGGCGTCAGCGAGATCGGAGCTTCCGCCTTTGGCGCGGGAGCGACGGCGGCCTGGACCGGCTTGGTCTCGGCAGGCTTCACGTCGGCCGGCTTAGCCTCGGCGGCCTTCGGCGGCGTGGCTGCAGGAGTTGTTTTCGCGACAGCAGGCTTCACTTCGGCCGGCTTGGTTTCGACGGGCTTGGGCGGTGGTGCGGCGGCGGTCTCGACCGGCGGCGCTTCGGGGCGCACCTCAGGCGTCGGTTCGATGTTGGGGCGCGGCGCCTCCACCTGCTCGAATACGCTGGCCTGCTCGGCGGCGGATTTCGTCTCGGCGGACTCTTCGGGCTTCGACTTGAACGAACCGGAGGTCTCGAGCAGTGGGGCTGTGTTGGCATCCTGCGGGCGCACGCCTTCGCGATAGGCGTTCCACACGACGAGGCCGAACACGCCGACGACAGCGGCTGCGCCCATCAGGAGCACGGCGCCGCGCTTGTTGTCTTCGGGGGCCTTGTATCGTTTGCCTTCGCCCGGCAGCGGCGCGAACTCGGCCATCCGCCGTGGCCCTTTCCTCCGCGGCTCCTTCCGCCGGTCGCCTTCGCGGTTCACATGCGCGCGCGCCGGGGCTTCATCTTCGTCATCATCGTCGTCGACGTCATCGTCGTCGTTGTCGGCCGACGCCCCGCGGCCCTTCTGACCGAAGACCATGCGGTCGAGGTCAGCGGGATTGGATCCTTCGCCATTCGAACGGCCCGGAATCACCGATCTGCTGTAGCGTGTCATGGCCGAGAGTCCCCTCCAGACCTTGCCGTGAGCGCGAACGGCCAAGGCGTACGGGCGCCCCAAAGCTTCAAAATCGGGAGCGTCGCAGCGTGGCATGATGGCCAATGGCCGTTAACGAACAGGAAACTTCCGGCCCCTGACCGAATTCCGGAAGGCTGAAATTGCCGTTAGATTCCCTCGATGCAGCCTGCCTTTTTCAGGATTTCGAGCGCAGGGTCGATCTGCGGGCGATAGCGCTTCCAGCGATCGAGCGAGGAACGATAGAGCGGCTGGCGGACCTGCGCGGCGCTGGCGGTTGCGACCGGCGCGGCGTTCTCATGGAAGTTCAGGCAGGCTGGTTCAAACGGCAGGCCACAGAAATCGAGCAGCCGCCTCGCCTCGGGCTCGAGATCATCGACGAGACGCTCATAGTGGACCTCGGTGAAGCGGTCCGGCGGAAGCGTCTCGCGGAAGCGCCGCACGAGGCGGTCGAAGCGCACATAATACTGCGCCGCGCTCTCCAGCCCGTAGGCGTAGGCGTAATAGGAGAAGCTCGTCGCGAAGAGCTGGCGGTAGTTGCTGAGCACAGTGTCGGCGGGATGACGGCGCAGGCAAATGACACGCGCCTCCGGAAACGCGCGGAGAATGTGCGCCGAGAGAAAGACGTTGAGCGGCATCTTGTCGATGAACCGGCCGCCGACGCCCAGCGTTTCCCTCACCGAGCGGATGTAGGCTTCGCCGAGCTTCGCAGCATCGATTCCCGCGGATGCATCCAGCGTTTCCGCGTCGAGCACATAGGCGGATTTCGTGCCCGCTATCCGCTTCATCGCCAGCGCGAAGTCGGTGAGTTCGCCAGCTGACGTCACCTGGCTATGGCTGGAGAGAATGCGGTCGACCAGGGTCGTGCCGGTGCGGGGCATGCCCACAATGAAGATCGGCGCGGCTTCTTCTCCTCCGCCGAACGGGGCAGGCGCAACGCTTGCCGACAATTGGTCGGTCGGGATCGGGTGGGGGACAGGTCTCCCGGTTGACCGCGAGGGCGGCCCCCCACCTGGCCGGTGCTCGTTTCCGCCGTCGAACTCGCGGCTCCTCCCCCGTTCGGGGGAAAAAAATGCTGAAGCGGATCGCTCCGCGGCCGCAAACAGGTCGTCGTCGAACTGCAGGTCGTAGGGAAGAAGTTCGCGCTTCTTCGCCTTGGCTCTTGCCAGCCAGGTCATCGCGCCCGCGGGGTCGCCAATGTCCTCATGCGCCTTGGCGAGCGCGTGACCGATGTTGAGTGCTGCATCGGCGTCTTCGGCGTGCTCGGCGAACGCGCGTTCAAGCGCTGCAAGCTCGTTCTGATCCTTCGTCTGCCGCGTGATCTGGATGATGCTCGACCAGGCGCGAGGATGCGCCGGAGCGCGCGCAAGACATTCGCGATAGGCTGCACGCGCCTCCTCGAAGCGGCCGAGGAACTGCAGCGCAGCGCCGAGATTGTAGTACTGCCCGGCCGTGCCGCCGATCTTCGCCGCACGCTCGTAGAATGATGGCGCCCGCCCATGCAGCCCGGCGCGGCTGAACACGACGCCCAGCGTGTCGAGCGTGAACGCATCCTGCGGATCGAGCGCAGCCGCCGCGTCCGCCGCGCGGATCGCTTCCGCCCGCCGGTTAAGCGCAATCAGGCTGCGGGCCTTGAGCGCCAGCGCGCGACTCACACGCGCGTTGCCGGCAATTGCCCGATCGAACAGTTCGACCGCTCGCGCATGGTTCCCATGGTCTGCTGCGATTACCGCTAAGGTAAGGAAAGCTTCCCCAGCGTCGGGGTCAATCTTGAGCGCTTCCAGGCAGAGTTGATGGGCTTTTTTGTATTGCTTTGCCTCAACCTGCTGCTCGGCCGCAGCAAGGATTCCGGAGATGTCTTTTTTTCCATCTGGCGCGCGATTGGGCATCGCCGATCTCAATACGCAAAAATTTGGTCAGACGCCCGGGATTTCCCCGGTGCAGTGTTGACGTGCAAGAGTCTCGCTCGCCTCATCCCCTTCAAGGTCAGTTCTTCCAAGGGAAGTGGGGAGTCATATCATGAACAAACGCCTGCTTAAGCAGACGTCGAGCCTGGCGATTGCGTTCGCCTCTGTGCAGTGCCTTGGAATTGCGCACGCGCAGGAGGGGCCGCAGCCGGAACAGGCTGCGCCACAACAGGAACGTGACATCGTCATCGTCACGGCCACCCGCCGCGATGAAAGCGTTCAGGACATCCCGATCAACATCGCCGCCGTCGGCGGCGAAGAGCTGGAAGCCCAGGGGGTGGAAGAACTTTCCGACCTCGCGGCTATCGTTCCCGGCCTCAACGTCGTCGACCAGGGACCGCGCGCCGGCAATCCGATCATCGTGCGTGGCCTCAACGCCGACCCCATCGGCGCAGAAGAAGGCGTCAGCGACGGCGGCGGCACGGTCGCCACCTATGTCGGCGAAGTGCCTGTCTATGTGGACCTGAAGCCGGTGGATCTCGAGCGCATCGAGGTGCTGCTCGGGCCGCAGGGCACGCTCTACGGCGCAGGAACGCTCGGCGGCGCGATCCGCTACATTCCGAAGAAACCGTCGTTCGACGGACAATCGGTCGAGCTGCGCGCGGAAACCTATGGCTATTCGGAAGCAAGCGACGCCAGCTTCGATGCGAGCTTCACCTTCAACGACTCCTTCGGCGATCAGTTCGCCATCCGCGGCACGCTGGGATTCCTGAACGACAGCGGCTTCATCGACTATCCGTTCGTCATTCAGGAAGCCGGCGTTTCAGAACCGGATCCGAACTTTGCCGACCCCGCAGCGCGCGCCGCCAATTTTTCGCCGGTCGAGGACGCCAACGGACAGGAGGCCCTCTATGGCCGCATCGCGGCGCGCTGGCGGCCTGTCGACTGGCTCGATGGCACGCTCACCTACTACTACCAGCAACAGGACATTGAGGGCCGCACGATTTCCTCGATGCGTTCCACCGTGCCCGCCGGCGAATACGAAGCCGGCATGCGCTTTGTGGAGCCCAATGACAGGCAGCAGGAACTGCTGGCGCTGGAAGTCACCGCCGACCTCGGCTTTGCGGAACTGACGTCTGCCACGGGCTATGGCCGCTATGAAGAACACGGCCAGCGCGACCAGACCGATCTGCTCATCACACTGGAATATTCCTACGAAGCCTTCCCGGAGTTCGCCTCCTACACCCGCGAAGACGCTGAGGACGAGTTCGTCACGCAGGAAATGCGCCTGGTTTCCCAGACCGAGGGGCCCCTGCAGTGGATCGTCGGCGGCTTCTATAACCACCGCTACACTTATGGCGTCAGCCAGGAGTTCACGCCGGGCTACAGCGAGTTCATCGTCGGCGGAACCGGCGCAGGTTTCCGGCCTGACGCCCTTGAATACTATTCCGCCGACTACCAGCACCTCATCGAAAAGGCGTTCTTCGGCGAGGTCAGCTACGACATCCTGCCGAACTGGGATGTGACGCTCGGCGCCCGCCGCTACGAGTACACTTTCCGCACGGCGAGCGACCAGGACTTCCCGCTGATCGAGACCTTCTTCGGCCGGTTGCCCAACGACGCCGTCATCCTGGACCTAACCGACGCGACACAGGAGGACGATGGCTGGCTCTACAAGTTCAACACGTCCTGGTCGCCGAACGATGACCTTCTGCTCTACTTTACCGCCAGCGAGGGCTACCGGATCGGCAACTCCAACGGTCTTGCGCCCTGCCCGCCCTTCGATCCAATGGCGCCGCAAGGCTCATGCGCACTGGCGCCCGGCCAGCAGTACGGGCCCAACCCCGGCGATATTTCGCAGATCGACGAGCGTCAGTACGGGCCCGACCAGACGCAGAACTATGAGGTCGGCTTCAAGTCGGAGCTGATGGACAACTCGCTGATCCTCAACGGCGCGCTGTTCTTCATCGAGTGGAAGGATCCTCAGGTCTCCTCGGCGACGGTCAACGCAGCCATCCCGATCACCATCAACGCCGAGGGCGCCGAAACGAAAGGCGTCGAACTGGCGGCGGACTGGCAGGCGACCGACTACCTGCGCCTGCGCGGCTCCTACAGCTACAGCGACTCCAAGCTGACCGCCGACGTGCCGGACCTGATCGTCACGCTGACGCCGCCTGGCTTCGCCACCGTGTTCGAGGACGGCCTCTCCGGAGATCGCCTGCCCGGCTCGCCGCAGAACCAGCTTTCCGTATTTGCGGAGTACGAGCAGCCGCTGATGAACGACGCGATGCTGACCTACCGCTTCGGCTACAACTGGCAGGACGAGGTGCTTACGCGCACGGGCGGCCGCGGCGGCAGCCTGACGCTCGACAGCTATGGCGTCGCCAACGCGTCGATCACCTACGATCCGGGCGGCGCCTGGCAGCTGACCGGCTACGTCAAGAACCTGTTCGACGAATACATCGAGACAGGGGCCCGCTCGACCGCACGCAACAACCAGACGATCAATGGCGCGAACGTGCGTTCGTTCTACACGAACGTCGCCCCGCCGCTGACGTTTGGCGTGAGGTTCACCTACAGGTTCGAGTAGGCAGGGTCGAAACGGCCGCTTCTCCGGCGCTAGCCGCAAAGAGAGCCGCCGAGATGCCGCGGATCGGGTGCACGGTCGTAGAAATCGACCTGCATCCGCATTGCGCCCAATGGTTCGACGAGGTGCGGCTGGTCCGGAAGCACGATGCCGGGCGAGCCCGCAGTGAGGAGCTTTACTTCACCAGATTCGACCAGGGTGAGCAGCAGCTCGCCTTCGAGCACGCGGATCACACCCCATACGCCTTGCTTCGTGCGATGCTCGCGGCGCAACGCGGCGGGCAGCGAGATTTCGTCAAAGACCGGGCTGGAGCGGTAAGGCGACGGGGCGGCTGCGCGGTCCATGTCTGATCCTCCTTGCACGTCGAAACGTCTACGCCGGGCGTTTTTGCGGCAGGCCGGGAAAGCCGAACATCGCCAGCTGCAAGCTTTCGGCAATGCGGTTGGCGCGCTCCATGAAGTAGGCGACGGCCTCGGGTGTTGGCGCGGTGTCTTCCAGAGTCTGCCGGAAGAGAGCCAGCCAGATCGTGAAGTGCGATTGCTCTACCTCAGTGAGCTTTCTGTGGGCAGGAACGGGCTGGCCCGAATATGTGCCCGCATTGAGCGCCACGGACGCCCAGAAGCTCTTCATGCGCGGCAGGTGGTGGTCCCAGCGGTCGCCGATGGCCCGGTCGAATATTGGACCGAGCGCGGCATGTGCACGGATGCGCCGGTAGAATTCGTCAACCAGCAGCGAGATGTAGGCTTCATCGACGCCGATGGCGTGCGCACGCCGCTGGATGTCGGCGCGGCGCTCATGTGCTGTGACGACTGCGCTGGTCATCAGGCCGCCTCGGCGTGCAGGAGGGAGCGGAGCCTGGGATTTTTTGCCAGATCGGCGAGCGTATAGCGGTCGAGCACGCCGAGGAACGCATCCAGCGCCTCGTGCAGCACCCCCTTCAGGCGGCATGCGCCTGAAATCAGGCAGCCGCCGGGTTCGTTCGAAAAGCACTCAACAATATGGATGTCGCCTTCCATCCGCCGCACGACGTCGCCGACACAAATGCGGTCCGGGGTGTGGGCCAGGCGCAGCCCGCCTGCCCGTCCCCGCACTGTCTGGATCAGCCCTTCCCGACCAAGCAGGTAGGCCACCTTCATCAGGTGGTTCTGCGAAATGCGGAACCGGTCGGCGACGTCGCGGATCCTGACCAGCCGGTCCGGATTCGCGGCGAGATGCATGAGGAGCCTAAGCGCGTAGTCTGACTGGAGGTTGAGACGCATGGTCGCTCCCAAAGATGTATTTCATATATTGCTTTATAGCCTGCGTGATGCAAGCTCCGCTGAGGCGACAAAACGCGCCAGCTGCGCAATGAAAGGATTTGCGATGCTCCGGCTCCTGATGCGGCCTGCGAACGCGGTGTGCGATGCGATGCACATCACCGACGAGCACGAGCGCGGCATGGTGCGCATGCTGGTCAACATGCTGGCGCTCTCGGCGGTCGCCGTGCTGGCGTTCGTTGTGGTGATTGGCAGCTTCTAGGCAGCGCGAGCTGGCCCTTCCCCTAGTCGCGCCTCAGGCTCGCGTCGAAGATCGCTCGGGCGGCGGCGTAATCCGGTTTGCCGTTTGGCGCGCGGGGAACTTTCTGCGTCAGGACGATATGGCGCGGGGCCTTGTAGTGAGCGAGTCGGCGCCTGACATGATCGATCAGCTCGCTCTGTGACGGGGCAGCGCCAGGGTTTGCCTCCACGACCGCCGACACGGACTGGCCGAAGCGGGGGTCAGGCTGGCCAAAGACCAGTGCGTCGACAACATCTGCGTGGGTCTTGAGCGCCTCTTCCACCTCTTCGGGATAGATCTTCTCCCCGCCGGAGTTGATGCAGTTGCTGCCCCGGCCCAGCAGCCGGATCTTGCCGTCCGCCTCGACCGTCGCGTGGTCGCCGGAAATGAGATGGCGCACGCCGTTGATCGTGACATAGGTCCGCGCGGTCTTTTCCGGATCCTTGTAGTAGCCGAGCGGCAGGTTGCCCCATTTGGCGACAAGCCCGACCTCGCCCGAACCCGGCGCAATAGGCGTGAAGTCCCCTGCCCGCACGACGATCGTGTTCGGCGCGTCGAACTTTGCGTCCTCGGCTGCGGTCGAGGCTGTGGTGACCGATACGCCCAGACCTGTCGCCTCGGAGGCGCCGAAGCTGTCGTAGAGCGATGCGTTCGGCATGAACTCGAGAAGGCCGCGCTTCACCGCGGGGCTCCACATCATGCCGCTCGATGTGACGACCCGCATGCCGGAGACGTCGAAACGGGAAGGATCCGCCTGCAGGGCATCCAGAAGCGGCTTGGCGAAGGCATCGCCGACGATTGTCAGCCCGCCGCAGCGCAGCCGGGTCATTTCATCGAGGGCTGCGACTGGATCGAAGTGGACCGAGCGGCGCAGAACAAGCGGAGCGCCCTTGGAGATGGCGCCGAAGGCGGTGAACATGCCTGTGCCGTGCATCAGCGGCGGCGCGACATAGACCGGATCGCGGCCCAGGCCCGCCCGGATCTGCGCTTTCAGCGCATCGAGCGTGGCAGGCGGTTCCTGGCCCAGCTGGGGAGCGCGTCCCGGCGCCAGCACGTCCCACCACACGCCGCCCGGCCACATGACGCCCTTCGGCAGGCCTGTCGTGCCGCCCGTGTAGAGCAGGAACATGTCATCCGGCGATCGCTCGATCCCGAGCGGTGACCCGTCTCCGCTGGCGAACGCATCCATAGTGTCGAAGCCGGCAATCGCGCCGCCGCTTGCCACCCATGCAACGACGCGCGGCAGGCGCGGCTTCAGCACGCGGACCGCGTCGGCGAATTCCGCGTCGAACACGACCACTTCGGCATCGCTGTTGTCGAAGAGGTAGTGCAGCTCGTCCGGGCCATAGCGATAGTTGACGTTGACCGGCGCCATGCGCGCCTTGAAGGCGCCGACGAAGGCAATGGCGTAGTCGGGACTGTTGCGCATGTATTGTGCGACTTTGGCGCCCGGCTTGAGGCCCTGGCCGATCAGCGAGCGGGCAAAGGCGTTCGAGCGGGCGGCGAATTCACTCCAGGGAAGCGGCACGCCATCGCAGATGACAGCGGCATCCTGCGGCCGGACAGCCTCGGCGACCGCATCGAACACATCCGCATAACTGATCGCCACGCCATCCTCCGGCTCGAAACTCGACCGGGAGCCAAGCGCCGCCTCAGGCGTGGGTCAACTCACACGTTCGCGTCGCCGGTCCCAAAGCCTCTTCCGCAACGTCATTGAGCGTTGGCGCGCACGATCGCCTTGCGCGCGTACCTGGCGTGGTCAGCCCTTCTTCACACCAGCGCTCGCTGTTGAATAGACGGCGGTGTTCGCCGATGGTGTCGACGTCGGGTGACGGTCTGGCTCGGAGGGGATATGTCCCTGCGTGCGATATCCGCTGCAATCGCCGCGGTCCTCATGACCAGCGCCTGTGTTCATTCGCCCTTGCAGCTGTCTACAACGGTTGAGACGCGATCCGGGCCCGTGCGCGGCTCGCTCGACGCAGGTGTCGTCTCGTTCAAGGGCATCCCTTACGCAGCGCCGCCGACCGGTAATTTGCGCTGGCGCCCGCCGGCCCCTGCAGCGCCATGGACGGCGCCTCTGGATGCGACAACGTTCGGTCCGCAATGCGTCCAGCCGCAGCGAACAGGACCCGGTTCGAGGCCCGGACAACCGGCGCCTCAGGCGATGAGCGAAGATTGTCTTTCTGTAAACGTATGGACCTCAGCGAAATCCGCCGATGCGCGCTTGCCTGTTCTCGTGTGGCTGCATGGCGGCAATTTCGCCTTGAGTTCCGGCGCGGGCTATGACGGCGCCAATCTTTCGCGTCGTGGCATTGTGGTGGTCAGCCTCAACTACCGGCTCGGCGTCGTTGGCTTTCTCGCCCATCCGGCCCTGACGCTCGAGTCCGCGCAGGGCGTCTCGGGGAACTACGGCCTCCTCGACGAAATCGCTGCGCTGCAATGGGTGCGCGAGAACATCGCGCTGTTTGGCGGCGATCCGGGGA
>DATBNA010000445.1:0-2607 GCA_036554545.1 Hyphomonadaceae bacterium | reverse complement strand
GAAGCCAGGGCGCGCGGCTGTTCGGCGAGGTGATCCCGGCGGCGATCGCGGCGCTGCCGCAGGAGCAGAAGAAGCGACTGACGGTGGTGCAGCAGGCGCGGGAGGAGCAGCTCGAGGCGGTGCGGGCGGCGTATCGCGAGGCCGGCGTGAAGGCGGTGGTCGAGAGCTTCTTCTCCGACATGCAGGACCGGCTGGCGGCGGCGCATCTCATCATCGCCCGCTCAGGCGCATCGACGGTGACGGAGCTGGCGATCGCGGGACGGCCGTCGATCCTCATTCCGCTGGCGATCGCAACCAACGACCACCAGACGGCCAACGCCGAAGGCATGGTGACCGGCGCCGCGGCGGATGTGGTGCCGGAGCCGAAGTTCACGGTGGAAATGCTGACGCCGCTGTTGCTGGAGCGGATTTCCAACGCCGGCGTCCTCAAGGCGCGGGCGAGGGCGGCCTGGCAGCTGGGGAACCCCAACGCCGCGCGCGACCTGGCCGACCTTGCCGAGCAGGCGGCTGGCGTGACAGGAAAGCGGAATGCGTAAGTCCCTTCCGTTCGACGTCGGCCCCGTTCATTTCGTTGGCATCGGGGGCATCGGTATGTCCGGCATCGCGGAAGTGATGCTGAACCTCGGCTACCAGGTCTCTGGTTCCGACATGAAGGCGAGCGCGAACACGGAGCGCCTCGCCAAGCGCGGCGCGAGGATCATGATCGGCCACAAGGCCGAGAATATCGAAGGCGCAGGCGCGCTGGTGATCTCGACCGCCATCAAGGGCGGCAATCCGGAAGTGGATGCGGCGCGGGCGCGGGCAATACCGGTGGTGCGCCGTGCGGACATGCTGGCCGAACTGATCCGCCTCAAATGGACCGTCGCCATCGCCGGCACGCACGGCAAGACGACAACGACATCCATGGTGGCTTCGTTGCTCGATGGTGTTGGCCTCGATCCGACCGTGATCAATGGCGGCGTGATCAACGCCTATGGCTCGAACGCCAAGCTGGGCGCGGGCGAATGGATGGTGGTCGAGGCGGATGAGTCCGACGGCACCTTCACCAAGCTTCGCCCGACGGTGTGCATCGTCACCAATATCGATCCCGAGCACATGGACCACTACGGTTCGATGGAGCAGCTGCGGAAGGGCTTCGACACGTTCGTCGAGAACCTGCCGTTCTACGGTTTCGCGGTGTTGTGCGCCGACCATCCTGAAGTGCAGGCCCTGGCCTCGCGTATCCCCGACCGTCGCCGCATCACTTACGGTTTCAATCCGCAGGCCGATCTCTGGGCAGTGAACGTGCGCTCGGAGGCGACAGGCTCGACATTCGACCTTGTACTGCGGGCTCGCGGCGCCGCGGACCAGACGCGATGGGCCGGGCTCAAGCTGCCGATGGCGGGACGCCACAACGTGCAGAATTCGCTGGCCGCCATTGCGGTCGCGCGCGAGCTGGGCGGCTCGGAAGAGCAGATCCGCGCCGCGCTGTCGAAATTCGGCGGCGTGAAGCGGCGGTTCACGCCGGTGGGCGAGTGGGGCAAGGTCAAGATCATCGATGACTATGGCCATCATCCGGTGGAGATCGCAGCCGTGCTGCGCGCCGCGCGCGACGTGCAG
The DNA here is from genome assembly GCA_036554545.1 of Hyphomonadaceae bacterium. Taxonomy (GTDB): domain Bacteria; phylum Pseudomonadota; class Alphaproteobacteria; order Caulobacterales; family Hyphomonadaceae; genus UBA7672. The sequence continues at coordinate 1,008 of DATBNA010000445.1, read as the reverse complement.
GGGCGGGACAAGCGGGTGATAGCGGTGGTGCAGCCGCACAGGTACACGCGCCTGCGCGACCTGTTCGAGCAGTTCTCGACCTGCTTCAACGATGCGGACCATGTGATTGTTGCGCCGGTCTATGCGGCGGGCGAGCAGCCGATCGACGGCATATCGCACGACGCGCTGGTGCGCGGCCTGATCAACCATGGCCATCGCTCGGCAAGGACGATCGACAATCTTAGCAACCTTGCCGATTCGATCCGCGGCGCCGTGCAGTCCGGCGATGAGATGGTTGTCTGCCTCGGGGCCGGCGACATCACATCCTATGCAAATGCGCTGGCCGAGGATCTGAAGCGCGGCTGATGCAGATCGTTGCGGTTTCGCACGGGTCGCCGGGCCCGTTAGGATTTCGGTAAGCTTCAGCGGGCTCTTGCAGAAAATTCAGGTGCGGTCGAGGCGCCGCGATTGCACAACGGCTCGAATGCAGCGTGTCCAAACCTTGATAGCGATCGGCGCCGGCCTGATGGTTGCGGCGACAGCTGCGTTCGCCATCTCCTCGCGCGTGGCCGAGGCGGCGGGCGGATCGAGTTTCGCGCGGCCAAACTACGAGCTGGCGCGCGAAGGCGCGATCCTCGATCTCACACGCTATGGCTCGCTCGGGGACACGAAGCGCCTCGCGCTTTTGGAAAAAGAGGAGAAGGCCTGCCAGGATGCACTTGCGGCTGCGGGCGTCGCCTTCACGCGATTGCCTGCGATCCGCGCCAGCGGAGGCTGCGGTTTCGACCGCGCAGTGGTCGTCAAGACATCGCTGGCAAGGTGGAAGGCGCCGGAGGTCCTGCCGATGGCGTGCGATCTTGCGGCCAGGCTCCATCTCTGGGAGCGGCACGTCGTGATCCCGGCTGCGGAAAAACACCTCGGTTCGCCTGTGGTCGAGGTCGAGGCGTTCGGTTCGTTCCAGTGCCGGCGCGTGTCGGGCGCAGAACGCCTGAGCGAGCATGCCTTCGCCAAAGCTGTCGATATCGCGGC
>DATBNA010000424.1:0-9233 GCA_036554545.1 Hyphomonadaceae bacterium | reverse complement strand
GCCGCGATCAGACCTTACAGGCTTTGAAGTCTTACCTGCCCGGCCAGCCGGCGAATTGCTTCCGCAGACGCAAGTTGAGTCCCTTCTGTCAGCAACGCGGCCGATCCGGCGGCGACGGCGTTGCGCAGCGCATTGTCCAACCCCAAACTCTTCGAGAGGGACCATAGCAACGCACCCAGGAAACTGTCGCCGGCGCCGACCGTGCCAACGACCTTCACTTGCAGCGGCTCGCTGAACCAGGCCTGGTCTCGCGTGACCAGCACAGCGCCGGACGAGCCGAGAGTGAGCGCCAGAATTTCTGCCTTTCCCGCCTCGATCAAATCGCGACAAGCACGGACCTGGGCGCTTCGGTCGCCGAGATCGCCAGCAACAATGTCCTGCAGCTCACGAAGATTCGGCTTCGCAAGATATACGCCTGCCTCCAGCGCGGCCTTGAGCTGGGGGCCGGAGGCATCGACCACAAATCGTGCGCCGGTCCGCTTCGCAAGCCGGCCGAGATGCCCGTGAAAGTCTGCAGGCGCCCCGCCTGGAAGGCCGCCGCTCACAACGAGATATCTTTCACCTTCTGCAACCTTTTCGATCATCTCGAGGGCTGCGCGCCATTCGGCGTCGGTCAGCGTTGGTCCCGGCATAACGAAGCGGAACTCGTCCTTGGTCGTTTCGTCCGTCACCGTGAAGCTTTCGCGTGTCTCCTCGCTGATCGGTATGACAAGGTCTGCCACGCCCTCCCTGGCAACCAGCTTCTTCAGTTGTTCCCCGACCACGCCTCCTGCCAGGTAAGCCGCCAGGACGTCGCCGCCCAGGCGATGAACCACACGGGCTACATTGATGCCCCCTCCGCCTGCCTCTCGCCGCTCGGCGCGGCATCGCAGCTTGCGCACCGGCTCTATCCGGTCGACCGACGTGGACACGTCGACCGCGGGGTTCATCGTCACCGTCAGGATCTCTGGCATGGTGGAAGTCCTCTTCGGAGGCCTGTCGGGATGATGGCGCGAGCTGGTTTCAAGCAAGCAATACTGTCGACCGCAAGATTTGCTGGACAACTGGGTCGCCGAACTTTGGCTCTGATGGGTACTTCTTCTTTTGTCCCTGCGCGTATAGCGTTTTGACGGGCGTCAACTGAAACGCCTTGTTTTGCAGTCATATGCTGCGCATGGAATTGGCCAGCACGGTGCAATCAACCGCCGCCAACTCGGCTCAAGAACAGGCGGCAGGACCGACCTTTTCGCTTCGCGGGCTGAGCAAGCTATACGGCGAGGGCGCATCGGCGGTGCACGCCTTGCGTTCAGTCGATCTCGACATTGCAGAACGAGAACTGGTGGTTCTGCTCGGCCCATCGGGATCGGGGAAGTCGACCCTGCTGAACATTCTCGGCGGGCTCGACCGGCCCAGCTCCGGCGAAGTCCTGTTCAAAGGCGAGTCGCTTGTCTCGATGGACGATCGCGAATTGACGCGCTACCGGCGCGAGCATGTCGGGTTTGTCTTTCAGTTCTACAACCTCATCCCCAGCCTTACTGCTCGCGAGAACGTCGAGCTGGTGAATGAAATCGCCAGCAATCCTCTCCCGGCCGCCGAGGCGTTGGGTCTCGTAGGCCTCGGCGACCGCCTCGACCATTTCCCGGCTCAACTATCGGGTGGCGAGCAGCAGCGAGTTGCGGTGGCTCGAGCCATAGCAAAGCGCCCGGCAATCCTTTTGTGTGACGAGCCTACCGGCGCACTCGACGTGCGCACGGGGGTGCGCGTGCTTGAGGCCCTGGTCGAAGTCAATGACCGGTTTGGCTCTACGACGCTGGTTGTCACTCACAACGCCGATGTCGCCCGGCTCGGCGACAGGGTCGTTCGTTTCCTCGATGGCGGCATTCGCCAGATCGAGACGAATGCAAAGCGCGCCGCTCCGACCGAGCTGGTCTGGTAGGCGATCATGCGGATACTGGACAGAAAGCTGCTTCGTGACGTCTGGCGAATGCGGATCAACGCGATTGCGATCGCCTTGGTCCTGGGCTGCGGGCTTGCCATCTTCGTAATGGCTGTAGGCATGCGCGCCTCCTTGGAGAATACGCGGCGCGACTACTACGCCCAGCAGCGTATGGCCGACCTGGCAGTTTCGCTTGTACGCGCCCCGGAGCAACTCGAAGCCGATCTCGCAGCTATCCCCGATGTTTCTGCGGTTGACGTTCGGATTTCCGGTCTGGCTCTCCTAGATCTGCCCGGCATGGTCGAGCCCGCGTCCGCGCGGCTCGTCTCGCTTCCTCGCAGCGGCCGGCCTCGTGTCAACGATCTCGTTCTGGCGAAAGGACGCTGGCCGGATCCTGCCCTCGCCGATGAAATTCTGCTCAATGAAGCTTTCGCGGACGCCTTGGGTCTGACGATGGGCGACACGGTCGAGGCGACGCTTCATGGCCGCCGGCAAACGCTGAGAATCGCGGGCATTGCAAATTCACCGGAATTTGTCTTCGTCAGCGCGCCCGGAGAATTGTTCCCTCAACCCGAACGCTACGGCGTCATCTGGATGGGACACGAGGCGCTTGCCCGCGCCTACGACCTCGAGAGCGCATTCAACGAAGCGATCTTCCGCCTCTCCAGCGGCGCCAATTCTGAGCGCGCCAAGAAGGCCATCGATGCGCTGGTCGAACGCTATGGTTCGACCGGCGCCTACGGTCGCGATCGGATGCCATCAGATCGCTTCCTGGTCGAAGAATTACGCCAACTGGCGACCATGGCGGCCTTCTTGCCTGCTTTCTTCCTGGTCATCGCCGCCTTTCTCGTGAACATCGCGCTGGCGCGCATCATAGCGACCGAGCGATCCAATATCGGCTTGCTCAAGGCGTTCGGCTACACCGACGGCGCCGTCGCCTGGCACTACGCCAAGAGCGCCCTGCTTCTTGGCGCGATCGGCGCTCTGCTTGGTTCAATTGCCGGCGTCTGGCTTGGTCGCCTCATGGCTTCGGTCTATCGCGACTACTATCATTTCCCGCGTCTAGACTTCGACGCCCCACTGCTCACCTTTCTGGCGGCGTGGACGGCTGCCTTCGTCGCTGCAGCCGCAGGCGCGCTTGCCGCTGTGCTCCGGGCCGCGCGGATCGCGCCGGCTGCAGCATTAGCCGCGCCGCGTCCTGCATCTTTCAGATCCTCGAATGGACTGTTTGGTGCCCTGGCCCGCCGGCTGGACGCCAAGAGCAGGATCATACTTCGCCGCATCGTGCGCTTTCCGCGTCGATCAGCGACAACAGTTTTTGGGGTTTCTCTGGCGATCGCCCTTCTGGTCGTCGCGAGAACGTTTCCGGCGGTAATGGATCGCCTTCTCGATCTCCACTTTTCCCAGGCCAACCGGCAGGATGTGACCCTGTCTTTCATCGACGCGCGAAGCGCAGCCGTGCTCAATGTCATCGAGCGGCTTCCGGGGGTGATCTATGCAGAGCCTGCGCGGATCGACAGCGTCATTCTGCGGCGCGGCGGGAGGGACGTCGAAGAAGCGCTTATTGGCGCTCCCCCGAATGCGCGCCTCAGCCGATTGATCGGCTTGAGCGAAGGCCCGGTTTCAACCCCTGTATCGGGCATTACGCTCTCCCGGGCTCTGGCGGAAAAGCTACGCGCGGGGCCAGGCGACGAGATCGAGATCGAGCAAACGCGAGGCCGCCGGATCCGCGCCGTGGTTCGAGTGGCCTCGATCGCAGACCCGATGGTCGGTTCGTCCGCTTACATGGATCTCGACCAGCAGGCCCGCCTGTTTCGCGAACCAGGACAGATCACCGGCGCAAATGTGCGGCTGGATTCATCATCGTACGCCCGCTTCAACCGGGAGATCAAGGAAACGCCTGTGCTGGCGGGAGCAAGCTTCCTCAGCCTGGCCGAACAATCCATGCGACGCAGCTTCGATGAGGGTGTCGGGTACATGAACTTCATCTACGCGGCCTTTGCCGCAATCATGGCAGGAGGCGTCGCTTTTTCGGCCGCTCGCATCACTCTGGCCGAGCAGGAACGCGACCTCGCCACCCTGCGTGTATTGGGCTTCACTCGCGCGGAGGTCTCCTACGTGCTGGTCGGCGAACTCGCCGCGCTCGCGATCCTCGCCGTACCCTTCGGATGCTTGCTCGGAACTTTACTCGCCCAGTGGTTGATGAACCTGTTCGAAACGGACATGTACTCCTTCCCCTATGTGTTCAATCCAGGGGGGTACGTGTTCGCGATCCTGTTCACCCTGAGCTGCGTCGTCCTGGCCGCCCTTACCGTTCGCTCGGGCATTGACCGTCTCGACATGGTCGGCGTCCTCAAATCGCGCGACTGACCTCGATCAAAGCGCCTCGGCGCCCTAAAAGCTCTTCTACGCGGAGGACAGGAGCAGCATTTTGAGACTTCCTCATTTTTCCACCGCCTCCTGGATATGGCTTTCGTCTTTGGCGGCCTTGGCGATCGCGATCGCGTGGCTGATCTGGCCAAGGGCTGCCGCTGTTGAATTCGCCACCATCGATCAGGGAGAAGTACGCCGGGAGCTGGAGGAGGAAGGCCGCGTTCGCATTCGCGACGTCTTTACCTTGACGGCTCCGGTTGGCGGCCTCCTGCAACGCATCGAATTGCAGGTTGGGGATCGTGTCGAAGCCAGAGACGTCGTCGCGACAATCGCCCCGGCGGCGCCTGTCCTTCTGGATGCGCGGACAGAGAAAGAGGCGAACGCGGCAATCACCGCCGCGCGATCAGCACTTGCACTCGCCGAGGCCGACGCGGAGCTCGCCCGGTCAGAGCAGGAGAGGTTCTTGGCTCTGTTCGAACGCGGGTTTGCCTCAAAGGCGGCTCTCGATCGATCGCGGACCGCTCTCAGCTCGGCCAATGCGATGGTCAACCAGCGCAAGGCCGATCTTCAACGCGCTATCGCTGTTGTGAGCCGGCCTGCATCGATTTCAAGGAATGTAAGCGTGCGCAGTCCATCTTCTGGACGGGTTCTCCAGATCTTGCAGGAGAGCGAAGCGACCGTGGCGCCTGGCGCGCCATTGCTCGAAATTGGAGACCCGGCGAAGATCGAGATCGTCGCAGAGTATCTCTCTCAGGATGCGGTCCTTATGCGAGAGGGCGCCTGCGCAATCGTACAGAGTTCCAGCGGCAGCCCTATGGCTGCGCGCGTGGAGGTGGTTGAGCCTTATGCAAGGACCAAGATCTCGGCGCTGGGTGTGGAAGAGCAACGCGTGAACGTCGTGTTGAGCCTCGAGGAAGAAGCCGCCGCTCGCGCGCGACTCGGACACGGTTACCGGGTCGACGTGCGCGTCGTCCTGTTCGAACAGAAGGATGCGCTACGTGCGCCGACCGATGCTCTTGTGCGCAACGGGGACGGCGGCTGGGCTGTGTTCAGGATAGTCGATGGCCGCGCCAGGCTGACCCCAGTCAGCATCGGCGAGGGCGACGACCGATTCAGGGTGATCCAGGAAGGGTTAAGCTTGGGAGACCGCGTCGTCCTATTCCCGGGCGATGCGCTGAAGGATGGGGATCGTGTGAGAGGTGTAGAGTGATGAGGCGCAGGATCATATGAGGGCCGCCCGAGCTTGGCCCGCAAGCTTTACCTCTCCGCCGGGACCGTATGCGGTAATGCCTGAGCGCTCACTGTCGCCCGACAACGACGCGCCGCTGGGCGTCTTCTTCCGCTGTATCTGCGACTGCCCGCTTAGTCGGCGCTCCCCGTGGTCAGCTTCGCAGGCTTGAGTTCTTACTCCCGTACGACAAACGCAGGCGCCGCACACACGCGATGAACTGACGAGACGCCGGTCTTCTTGCCGGTCTTGGGGTCCAGCAGACCGTCGGCCTCGCGCTGCAGAGCATAGCAGTAGGCAGGGATGTTGAGCTTCATGATGTATTCCGGGATCGCCGCGGCGAAGCGTCAACCCGGAAGAAACGGCCTCAGGATAGGAAGGAGACCTCGGCGGAGGGCGCGCCAAATCGTCAGATTCCATCCTCCGCCGTTTGACAGCGGCGCTCCATAGCGTCTATATGCCCGCTCCCCGCCCGCAGCCCCCTGCGGGCGGCAAGAGTTTTTGGCCTTCTGGCCCCTGAAAACACAAGAGAATTTGCCATGTTCGCGGTCATCAAGACAGGCGGAAAACAGTACCGGGTCGCGCAGGACCAGGAGATCGTCATCGAGAAGCTCGAGGGCGACGCCGGCGACACTCTGGTCTTTGGCGAGGTGCTGATGATCGGCGACGGCGACAAGGTCGAAATGGGCGCCCCGCTCATCTCTGGCGCACAAGTCGTCGGCGAAGTCGTGGAACAGACCCGCGGCGCCAAGATCATCATCTTTAAGAAGAAGCCGCGGAACACCTACCGCCGCAAGAAAGGTCACCGCCAGCACCAGACGGTGATCCGGATCACCGAGATCCTCGCCAAGGGCGGCGCGCAGCCGAAAAAAGGCGAAGGCAGGAAGGCTGCTCCGAAGGCGGAAGCGAAAGGCTCGGCCAAGCCGGCCGCCAAGGCTACTGAAGCCGGCGACAATCTCACCAAGCTGACAGGCGTCGGCAAGGTCGCCGCGACGAAGCTCAACGAGGAAGGCATCACCACCTTCGCTCAGGTCGCGAGCCTGTCGTCAGCGAAGTTCGCGGACCTCGATGAGAAGATCTTCAAGGGTCGCGTGCCGATGGACCAGCTGGTCTCCGAAGCGAAAGAGCTCGCGAAGGGCTGATGAACTTGGGCTCCGGCCCACTAGTGAAACACGCGGCTCCGGTCGCGCAGACTAAGAGGAGGGCTGAATGGCCCACAAGAAATCAGGCGGCTCATCGCGCAACGGCCGCGACTCAAACCCGAAGATGCTCGGCGTGAAGCGCTTCGGCGGAGAGGACGTCCTCGCCGGCAACATTATCGTTCGCCAGCGCGGCACCCAGTTCCATCCTGGCAAGAATGTCGGCCTCGGCCGCGATCATACGCTCTTCGCCACTGAAACTGGAAAAGTCTCGTTCCGTGAAGGCGCGAAGGGTCGGATGTTTGTGTCGGTCACCCCGGCTGACAAACCGGCCAAGTAGGCGGGCGGACTCCATGTCCGGACCGCCTCCGAAAAGGAAGCGGTCCGAACCTGAAACGAGATCAGGGGAGGCGGATCGCCTCCCCTTCTTTATTTCCCTCCCCTGATGGCGCCCGGAAAGGACGGGCCCAGATAAGAGGCGAAGGGGAATACCCATGCTGCTGACGATAAGAACACAAAGACTGACGCTGCGGCCCTTCAACGAGTCGGACGCGGGGCGGATCGCGTATCTCGCAGGCGATTACGACGTCGCGCGGATGTGCGGGCGCGTGCCCCACCCCTATCCGCTGTCGGCGGCCTACAGCTTCCTCGGCATGATGGAGAAGGCGCGCGAAACTGGCGCAGAGCATGCCTTCGCCGTCACGGCTCCGTTCGACGGCCTCATTGGCGCAATCGGCGTCAACCGCATCGGCGATCCCGCTGATGCGACCTGGGAGTTCGGCTACTGGTTCGGCATGCCTTACTGGGGCCTAGGCTACGCGTCGGAGGCCGGACGGGCGCTGATGGACTGGGCGCGCGACCAGCTCGGCGCAAAGGTCTTCGGAGCGGGCCATTTCGTGGACAACCCGGCATCGGGTAATGTGCTGCGCAAGCTGGGCTTCGTGCATACAGGGTCTGCAGAGCTGTTCGGGCTGGCCCGACAGCAGGTCTCGCCCTGCGAGCGCTATGTATGGCCCGAAGGCGCAGCTCCGGTTAGCTTGCACAGTCATCATCCTCACTGAACCAGCACCCGTAACGCCATGACCGGCCTCACAATCCAGCCGCTGACATCCGACCGGTGGGACGACCTCGTCGATCTCTTCGAGACGGATTCGATCACCCGGATGTGCTGGTGCATGGTGACCCGTCTTTCAGGCGCGGAACTGCGCGAGTTCAAGCCGGCCGACCGGAAGAAGATGTTCCAGTCGCTGGTGAAGCAGGGAAAGGTCCCCGGCCTGCTTGCCTACAAGGGCAAGGAGCCGGTGGGCTGGATCGCCGTCGCGCCGCGCGGGATGACGCCTGACTGGAATCGCGGGCGCAAATCGTCCGCCGCCGAAGCAGAAGCCGATGCAACCGACCCCGGCTGCTGGGGCGCAAGCTGCTTCTTTGTCCGCTCCGGCCATCGCAAGCAGGGAATGACCGCTGAACTGCTTGAAGCAGGCATTGCGTACGCGAAAAAGGGCGGCGCACAGCGCCTCGAAGCCTGCCCGATGAGCCATGACGACAAACGCTCCGCAGTCGGCATGTGCGTCGGCCCACTTCGGACCTTCGAGCGTGCCGGGTTCGAGAAGGTCCTCGAACGCAAGCCGGGCCGTCCATTGATGCGCCTGAAGCTGAAGACGGCGAGAAAGCCGGCTACTAAAAGGAAACCTGCACCCGCGAAGAAGGCCGCCGGGACGAAGGCCCGCGCGCACAAGAGTCTGAAGAGATGAAATTCCTCGACCAGTGCAAGGTCTATGTAAAGTCCGGCGCCGGCGGCGACGGCTGCGTCTCCTTCCGGCGCGAAAAGTTCATTCCCTTCGGCGGACCTGACGGCGGCGATGGCGGCCGCGGCGGCGATGTCATTGTCGAGGCAGTCGACGGCCTCAACACGCTCATCGATTACCGTTACCAGCAGCACTTCAAAGCGCAGCGCGGCACGCACGGCATGGGGGCCAACCGCACCGGCCCGGATGCGCCGACGCTGGTTCTTAAGGTTCCCGTGGGCACGCAGGTGTTCGAGGAAGACCAGGAAACGCTCATCGCCGATCTCGCAAAACTCGGCGACAGGGTTCTGCTCGCCAAAGGCGGCTCTGGCGGCTGGGGCAACACGCAGTTCAAGTCGTCCACCAACCAGGCCCCGCGCCGCTTCAATCCCGGCCATGAAGGCGAAGAGCGCTGGGTGTGGCTGCGCCTCAAGCTGATCGCCGACGCCGGCCTGCTCGGCATGCCCAACGCCGGCAAGTCGACCTTCCTCGCCGCCGTCAGCGCCGCCAAGCCGAAGATCGCCGACTATCCCTTCACCACCCTCGTGCCCAACCTCGGTGTCGTCTCGATCGGCGTCGGCGCCTCCTTCGTGCTTGCCGACATTCCCGGCCTCATCGAAGGCGCCGCCGAAGGCGCCGGCGTCGGCACCCGCTTCCTCGGCCACGTCGAACGCTGCGCCGTGCTCCTGCACCTCGTCGACGGCACGCAGGACGATGTCGCCGAAGCCTACCGCATCATCCGTACCGAACTTGACGCCTATGGCGGCGGCCTCTCCGAAAAGCCGGAGATCGTC
>DATBNA010000420.1:0-10301 GCA_036554545.1 Hyphomonadaceae bacterium | reverse complement strand
TCCTTGCTGGCCCATGCCGTGCCGTAGACCCGCTGCAGCATCTCGTTGCGATGGTCGCCGCGCCAATAGGCGCCGGCCAGCTTCGTCAGCTTGAACGCCTTGGGAAGCTTGCCCGTCGATGGAAGGTGCGGCCCGCGGCACAGGTCGCTCCACTGCCCGCCATGGCTGTAGAGCGTGATCGCCTCGCCCGGCGGGATGATGTCGTCGATGATCTGCGCCTTGTAGTCCTCGCCGATCTTCCTGAAGTGATCGATCGCGTTGCCCTTCTCCCAGACCTCGCGGACGATCGGCAGGTCGCGGTCGACGATCTCCTTCATCTTCGCTTCGATCTTGGCGAAGTCTTCCGTCGAGAACGGCTCCTTGCGCGCGAAGTCGTAGTAGAATCCGTCCTCGACCACGGGACCGATCGTCACCTGCGTGCCTGGGAAGAGTTCCTGCACTGCCTGCGCCAGCACGTGCGCCGCATCGTGGCGCAGCAGCTCCAGCGATTCCCTGGCGTTGATGTCGAGCAGTTCGAGCGAGGCGTCGCCCTCAAGCGGCCGCTTCATGTCGTAGAGCTGGCCATTGACCTTGGCGATCACCGACCGTTTGGCCAGCGACTTCGAGATGGCCTCGGCGATCGACAGCGGCGTCGATCCGTCCGGGTATTCCCGCTTCGAGCCATCGGGGAAGCTTACATTGATCATAGTCGTATCTTTCGTGTTCCGGCGGACGGATAAAGCACTTCGGCGGGTCTATAAACCCGGTCCGTCCTGATTGATTTTCCTGAAGGTCCGAAACCGTTACCGGCGGGCGCTGTTGGACCCGTCCACGCTCCAGACGCCATAGCGCCAGGGCGCGAACCAGCGCGCGCCGGTGCTAGTGAGGGTCGGCGCCGGGTCCCACCCGTGCGATCCTCCGGGCCGGCAGCGGGACAGCCGCGCCAGCGTCATCCATGAGCCCGCCCAGACGCCGTGTCGTGACACGCACTCCGCGCAGTATTCCGAGCACGAAGGCTGGTGACGGCACTGAATCCCGCACACGGCAAACGCCGGTGACAGCGTCGCCTTGTAGCCCTTCAGCAGGGCGCCCATTACGGGCTTGTATGCGTGGGTTTGAGCCATGCGGCGCATATAGCCCCGCAGGCGTTAACAGGCAAATGAGCTACTGCCCGGCAGGCACCCTGGCGAATGTGCCGGGATGACCGAGCTCGGGCGAAGCCGGGATAACCGTGTAGCTGTCCTTGCCGATGCTCCAGGTCAGATCGGGTTTCTCCTGTCCCGGCTTTGATCCGAAGCGGATCTCATCGCCAGCGCGCCAGCCATAGCCGATCAGCTTTCCGCCGGTTGAGTAGAAATACTCGTACTTCAGCGCGCCGCTCGGCTTGTCGAGCATGTAGACGCTGACGCCTTCGTAGACGACCTCGCCCTTCGGGTTCCGCACCTTGTGCGTATCGGTGACCATCTGGCCGCCGACCGCCTCCTCGAAGCAGTGCGTGTCCGTGTCGGGACCCTTGTTGTCCATCTGCGTGCGCCAGCATGAGCCGACCAGCGCCGCCAACACGTCGCCTGGCTGCTGCGCAGGCGCCTGGGCGTGGGCGGCGAACCCCATCGCCGTCGCTGCAAACAACGCACCCGATCTCAACATCGCAAACTCCCGCGCCCGAGCCGCGATCCTGCGCTGCCAGCTCCCATGGGGCAAGCGGCTAGCCACGCTTCCAGATGGCGTGAGTCAACTCTGCCCGCACCTCGAACCCAAGCTTGCGATAGAGCGCCACCGCCGTCACGTTGCTTGCGTACGTATGCAGGAAGGGAATGTCGCCCTCGTCGAGGATCCGCCTTCCGACGAGGCGCATCAGCGCTGCGCCAAGCCCGCGTCCGCGCCAGTCCGGATGCGTGCACACCGCGCTGATCTCGTGAAAACCGGCGACATGCAGGCGCTCGCCTGCCATCGCGATCAACCGGCCGTGCTCCCGTACGCCGACAAAGCGGCCCATCGTGTGCGTACGCGTCCGGAACGGTCCCGGACGCGTCAACGTCGCAAGCGCGAGCATCTCTGCAGCGTCCCCCTCGCCCAGCGGCCTGATGTCGAAGTCGCCCGCACTCGGCGAAAACCGGCTCCAGACCATCTGGTAGATTGGCAGCCGCGACTCGCTGATGCCTGCCGGCGCCAGCGGCGGCGCGAGGTCCACCAGCGAGATGTCCTCGCCTTCGGGAATCATGGCTGCAATGGCGACAACCGCTTCCGGCGATGCATCGCGCGCCGCAACGAACGGACTCACGTTGGCCGGAAACCGGCGCACCAGTTCATCGCCCAGCGCGAAATGCGCCTGCCTTGTCGCCAGCGCAGACCAGATCGGCCTGTCGAGCAGATGCATCACAGTTCAAGATCCCAGAACTCGCTCGTGGCCTTGCCGACCCAGTCGTCGTGACTCTCCTCGCCTGTCTTCACGAAGCCAAGCTTTGCGTAGATCGCCCGCGCCGCGTCCAGTTCCTTGTGCGTCCAAAGCGTCACGCGGCGATATCCCTTCGCTCGCGCAAACTCGACACACGCATCCGCCAGCCGCCGTCCCAGCCCGATCCCGCGAGCCCACGGCTCCAGCAGCAGCAGGCGTATGCGCGCCACATCCGCTTTCTTCGCTTTCGGGTCGTCCTTGACCAGCATCACGCAGCCGGCGCGCTCGCCGCCGACTTCGGCGATCCAGCACCTTTCCAGCTTCGGATCGAAATTCTTCACGAAGTCCGAGACGATGCCTGCACACATACCCTCGAACGGCCCGCGCCAGCCATACTCCTCGGCGTAGAGAACGCCATGCCGCTCGATCATCCAGCCGATGTCGCCGGGTTTCGGATCGCGCAGCACGATGTCCTGTTCCCGAACAGGCCGGCCGCCCAGCAGCGCCTCGATCGCCGCCATGGCCGCGACGAGCCGTTGCCGCTCCGCCGGCTTGAGCGGCGCGAGCATCGCCGTCGTTTGCGCGATCTGCCGGTCGTTGGCCGCCGCGAACTGCTTTCGACCCTTTGCGGAAAGCGTCAGAAAACTCGCCCGCCCGTCGGCCTCCGAACGGGTCCGCGTGATCAGCCCGTCCTTCTCGAACTTCTGCAGCACGCGGCTCAGATAGGCTGCATCGAGATCAAGGGACTTGCCGACGTCGCTCGCTGTCACCTCCCTGCCGTTGGCTATCTCGAACAGGACACGCATCTCCGCCAGCGACCAGGGCGTGCCAAGGAAGTTCTTTCGCAGCGCGCCAACTTCGCGCGTGTAGAACCGGTTGAAGCGGCGGACAGCGGATATGTCGGACCGGGATGCAGCAGCCATGCACGGACGATCTGGCAAATAGTTGACTTAGTCAAGTATATCCTCGAATGCCGACCTGCAGCGTGCGCAACCAGAAAATAGAGGAAAACTAGGAGCGCCTGGCCAGCGCTTCCTTCATCGCCTCCGCCGCAGCCTCGAATGCCAGCATGGTCGAGGCGTGCCTCGGCGGATAATCGCGCACGGGCTGAAGGTGGCGCAGCTCCCAGAACTCGCCCTCGGGTGGCTCGGCGCCGTCCTTTAGCATGGCGCGCAGCGCATCCCGCCCGGCTTCGATCTCGGCAAGGCTGCGTCCGATCGCATGGCGCGCCAGGATGGAGGTCGCCGCCTGCCCCAGCGCGCACGCCTTGGGCTCGACGCCGATCTCCATGATCCTGCCATCGGCATCGAGGTTTACATCCACCGCAACGGTTGACCCGCAAACGCGCGAGACCTTCAGCGAAGACCCCTGCGGATCCTTCAGCCGCTCGGCATGCGGAATGTCCGCCGCCAGTTCCAGGACGCGATTGTGGTAAAGTTCGCCGAACATGCCTGCTAGATCGGACCTATCCGTTCGCCGATCAAGTCGCCGGCGCCAGCCGCGCGAAAAATGCCGAGATGGCGTCGGCAAATCCTGGCTGGCCGGGCAGGTTGGAATGCCCGCCATCCTTGAACTCGACATACTCGACGTTGAGGCCGAGCTCCTCGAGCGCCCTGTTCATCGACCGCGCCAGTTGCACGGGCAGGGTCTTGTCCTGCGTGGCGCCAAGCACCAGCACCGGCCCCTTGAAGGCTTTCAGCGCGTTGGCGTTGTCGTAAGCTTTGAGGCCTTCCTCGATTTTTATGCGCACGAACGGCCCGGCGTACCAGGGCGTCCAGGCCCTGGCGACTTCGGCCGCATTCCGCGCGGTGGTCTCGAGGATCACGCCGTCCGTTTCGGGCAGGAGCTCGGCAAGGCCCGAGCAGACAAAACCGCCAAGCGAATGGCCCCACAGGATCAGTTGCCGGCCTGCTGCTTTCTCGCGAACGAAGCCGACCAGCTCATCGCGCATTTCTACGAACCGCGGCGCGGAGACCTCCCCGCCTGTCTCGCCCGAACCGGGATAGTCGAACAGCAGCACGTCGGCATGGTCGATCGCCGTGACCGTGTAGACGAAGCCGGTCTTCTGCCGCGTCGATGCATTGCCGCCGCAACGAACCACAAGCGGCCGGTTCGGCCCCTCGCGGGTGATCATCGACCACGCAAGGCTCGTCCGGCCTGGAATCCTTCCGTGTTCGATTTCCGACACCACGAACGCGGGCGCCGGCGCCGTCAACAAGCCACGCTGTACGCGATTGTCCCACGCCGCCGCCCACCGGTCCGCCGCGCCAAAGCCGCTTTCGCCTGCGACAAACTCGTTCGTTTGCTGGGCCAGCGCCGCATCGAAGGCGACAGGCGCGAACACAGTGGTCTCGTCGACCACAACTTCCATGCAACCGGTTGCAGCAAGCGCCGCCGCGACGGCAAGCAGGGTCTTCCTCATGCCTGCACGTCTGCTTCCGCCGCAATGCGGTCAAGAGCCGGCGCCTGCTCCGGGGACTCCTCAAGCAGCCCGGGAAAGGTCGGTTCGGCCTCGGACCCAGACTCTTCCGCCAGAGACGCCGGCGGCGATGCCAGCGCTTTCGCCCACGCTTTCGGCTTTTCCGAGAACAGGACCAGCCCTTCGCTTTCGGCTTCGGCCACCAGCATGTCGCGGCGCTGCTTCAGTGCGTCGGCAAGACCCTTGGGACCGGTCCTCCATCCCTTGATGCCCGCAAGGACGATCTCGATGTCCTGCACTTCGCCCAGCTTGTCGGAAAGGTCGCGAACGGCGCCGACGCGTGGGAGCAGCTCCGGAAACATGGACCGCATCAGGCGCGCCTGCAGGGCATGGTACTTTGTCTGCTTGCGCCATTCGTGCAAGGTTTCGGGATCGCGCTCCTCGAGCGCCACCTTCATGGCGCGCCGCGCCGCGCGATAGGTTTCCTCGAGCGCCGCCACGGCGTCGTGGCGCTTGCCGGATGCAATCTTGGGCGCCGAATGTCCTTCCGCCATCAGCGCCTGAAACGCGTCGATCGCCTTCGCAGCGTCGACCGTCTGGCGCTGGCGCTCGAACCTCTCCGAAAGGCGCAGCACGCCAGCTTCGCCGACCTTCCTGGTCAGGAAAGGCCGCAGGGCTTCCAGCGCTTCAAGCCGCGCGCCGGCATCGCGCAGCCCCGAGAGCGAGCGCGCCGCATCGCGCCACCAGCGATTGTCCGCGCGGTAGGCTTTGCCGGGCATCAGCGGGCGCGCCAGCCTCAGCGCCGCGCGGATCTTCTTTGTCCGCACGCGCGCCTTGTGCGCGAACACGGCCGGCGTCTCCGGCGCGCCGCCACATTCGGCCTTCAGCTTCTTGATCTGTTCGCGGATCGTCCGCTCCAGCCCCGAGCCCGGCCGTTCCCCGGCCTCCAGAAGAAAGCTCATGACAGCAGTCTCGCCAGCAGCATTACCGACCCCGCCATTGCGAGCGTCGATAATACAAGAAAGACGCCATCGCGCGCCGTCAACCCGATTCCCATCAAAACAATCGCGACCCCCGGCAGGACAGGCGCCAGCGGAATGAGTCCCAGAGGGAATGTCAGCAGCGCGGCGGCGATACAGAGAATCGCCACGCCGACCACGAAAGGCGGTCTTGTAAGGAAGCGCAGACGCGGCGCCGTCAGCTGGTCGGCCGTGTGCGCCATCTTCCGCGAAGCCTTCGCGAAACCAATCAACTGGTCACGCGGCATCTTCATGTCGAGCAGCGCCCTCGGCAGCCAGGGGTGCTGCATCCCGAAGAGGAGCTGGACAGAGAAAAGCAGAGTCGCGGCCGCCACCGTCCATGTCGCGCCAGGAACGACAGTAAGCGGCGAGATGGCGATCAGTCCGAGCAGCAGGATCACGGCTCCGAAGGAGCGCCTCTCCATGATGCGCATCAGCTGGCCGAGCGTGACCTCGTCCCCTGTCGTCTCGGTGACCAGGCAGCTGAGCAACGCAGAGAAGTTCTGCTCGGGCTCACTTGCCTTTCTTTTCGTCATAAGTCCGGAAGGGATCGCGGATGTGCGTGCGGGTGTAGTGCGCCTTGGGCTCTCGTTCATTGGCCCAGAACTCCACGGTCCAGGCGTGGACATCGTCGTTCATCTGGAACATGCGCTCGCATTCCAGTTGTGGAACGGGCCGGGCGTCGGGCCGGTTCCCGTCACGGCAGCTGAAACCGTCCTTCTCCAGCGTCGCGCGCGCCTTGGCCTCGTCGCCGACATTGTAGGTCTGGGTGATGTAGCTGCGGAAACCGGCATCCACAGATCCCTCCGCATCCCGGGTCCAGAATCCAAACTCGGTTCCGGCAGGTCCGGGACCCTGCGGCGGACGCGGGCCGCCCGCGACTTTCGTCGCGCAGCCTGCCGCCAGAACCGTGATGGCCAGTGCGGCCATTGCCAGTCTCATGGGGAATCCCCTCCGAGGATTGCGCGCCAAGCATAGTCACGCGCCTGACGGCGTCAAACATCACGCGCGCTGGAACCTCATCAAACTTCCAGCTCAATCATATTCTACGCCACGTACTGCCGTCCGGACCGTCCATGATCTCTATGCCCTCGGCGGCAAGCTCATTCCGTACGCGATCGGCCTTGGCAAAGTCCTTCGCCTTGCGCGCAGCCACCCTCTCCGCGACCAGCGCATCAATTCGTCGCGCGTCAGCGGCGTCGCCACGCGCCCAGTCGTCCGGGTGCTGCTGCAAAAGGCCGAGCAGTTCGCCGGCGGCGAGCATCTGGCCCTTCAGGCGCGGCCAGTCCCGCTCTTTGGATTTGTTCGCTTCGGTCGCAAGTGCAGAGAGTTCGGCAAGCGCCTTTGGCGTATTGAGATCATCGCACAGTGCGGCGACAATCGCTTCCGGCGCATCGACATCATCCGCTTCGACATCCTTCATCCGCCGCAGGGCATTATAGAGCCCGTTGAGCGTCGTCTTGCTCTGCGCCAGCAACGTCTCCGTCCAGTCCAGCGGCCCACGATAGTGCGCCGACAACAGCGCAAAGCGCAGGGTCTCGCCGTTGAAGGTCTTCAGCAGGTCGTGGACGAGTTTCACATTGCCCAGCGACTTCGACATCTTCTCGGAGTCCATCGAGAGGAAACCGTTGTGCAGCCAGTAGTTGGCCATCGGCTTGCCGTGGGCGCACTCGCTCTGTGCGATCTCGTTCTCATGGTGAGGGAAAATCAGGTCGAGCCCGCCGGCGTGGATGTCTATTGTTTCGCCAAGCACGGCCTTGGCCATGGCGGAGCACTCGATATGCCAGCCCGGACGCCCCTCCCCGAACGGACTTTTCCAGCGCGCCTCTTTCGGTTCGCCTTCCTTGGCCAGCTTCCACAGCGCAAAGTCCGCTGGATCGCGTTTGGCCGAATCCACCTCCACGCGCGCGCCTGCAACGATCTCATCGCGTGGCTGACGCGACAGCTTGCCATAGTCGGGCATTGAGGGGACATGGAACTGCACGCCTGCATTCCCCCGATAGGCGTGTCCCTTGGCGATCAACTGCTCGATGATCTCGATCATTCCGCCAATATGCTCAGTCGCATGTGGCCGCACTGTCGGCTCGATGATGCCAAGTGCTGCCATGTCCTCACGGTATACCCGCTCGTAGAGCGCGGTTATCTCGGCGATCGGCCGGCCGGTTTCCGCGGCGGCAGCGATGATCTTGTCATCCACATCGGTGATGTTCGAGGCGTAAACCACGTGGTCCGCACCGTATTTCCAGCGCAACAGCCGGAACAGGACGTCGAACACGACCGGCGGCCGCGCGTTTCCTATGTGAGCGTAGGAATAAACCGTGGGTCCGCAGACATACATCGTCACCCGCTGCGGGTTCATCGGCGAAAAGACCTGCTTTTCGCGTGTCAGCGTGTTGGTGAGGCGGATGTCCATTTCGTCGCAGTTCCAGATGGTTGATCCCACCGGTCTTTTCGATCCGTTAGGAATATTCGATAAACGTTTTTGCGATGCAGCGAGGTTGGCGTTATCTGACGAGGCGCCTATCTCTCACGCGCTCCCTGCCTGATCAATCAGGCCGGGAAAACTAGGGTGTCGTGATGCCCGGGCCCGGAAACCAGAAGGGATAACCCAAGGTTTCCTGCCCCAGTAACGAAAGGATCGGCCATGGATGCCGTGATCAAAGGCAAGGCCAAGGCCGAGGCCGAACCGTTCAAACGCCCCTCCCGCGACGAGGCTGAGGACGCCGTCCGGACCCTCATCGCCTGGGCCGGGGACGATCCCAAGCGCGAAGGCCTGATCGATACGCCGAGCCGCGTGGTCGAGGCCTATGACGAATGGTTCAGGGGCTACAACGAGGACCCGCGCGATTTCCTCTCGAAGACCTTCGAGGACGTGAAGGGCTACGACGACATCGTAATGCTTCGCGATATCGACGTTGAATCGCACTGCGAGCACCACATGGCGCCGTTTCTCGGCACCGCCTGCGTCGCCTACATGCCGACCGAGAAAGTCGTCGGCATCTCCAAGCTCGCACGTGTTGTCGAAGTCTACGCCAAGCGCCTGCAGACACAGGAGACGATGACCTCGCAGATCGCCAACGCGATCAGCGAGTCGCTCTCGCCAAAGGGCGTCGCCGTCCTGATCGATGCGAAACACGAGTGCATGACCACCCGCGGCGTTCACCACCCGAACGTGTCGACCATCACCACACAGTTCACCGGCGTCTTCAGGACCGACCGTGAACTGCGCGAGCGTTTCCTGCGGCTGGCGGGGAAGTAAGTCGTTCAAGGAAGGCTTGAGCTGTAGAGCCAGTCCGTCAGGCTAACGACCTGGCCGATCGCCATGTAGGCGAGCCACGGCAGCAACAGGCAGCCGATACCGACCCACAGCTTCCAATGGTCGTTGCGCGTCAGCCTGTCAGTTGCAGCGCCGTCGGCGTTATCGCGAATCCTCTCGCTCAGCAGCGTCCTTGCTTCGGCCAGCAGACTTCTCGGCGTCATGATCTGCAGCCCGCCAAACGCTGGTGTGAGCAGCCATTCTGTGTAGGCGTGATTCGAATTGCCGATGAAGGCGTCGATGCCGTCAGCCCGGAGAGCGCCAGCGACGATCTCTGCTTCTTCCCGCATCATCAGCGAGATCAGCACCGCATAGTCGCGCCGCCCGTCCGTCATCGTCCCCTCCACTACAAAGCGTGCCGGAACGTCTCCTTCCGCGCAACGGGT
Source organism: Hyphomonadaceae bacterium (assembly GCA_036554545.1). Taxonomy (GTDB): domain Bacteria; phylum Pseudomonadota; class Alphaproteobacteria; order Caulobacterales; family Hyphomonadaceae; genus UBA7672. The sequence goes on along the minus strand of DATBNA010000420.1, from coordinate 787 downwards.
CACCCGTCCGCGCCGCCGCCTAACCAAGGTTTCATCCTCCGGCGGCCTCTCGCCTGAAGTCCACCTGCAAGCTTTCCCACTTTCGCCACGCTTGCGCGGCGTGCTGCGCCCCATTCTGCTGTTGAGGGGACTTCACAATGAAACGACTTATACTGGCGGCCTGCGCCGTCCTTCTTTCCGCCTGCGCGTCCTACGTCACGCCTGCCTCCGGCGTCTCCATCGCCTCCATCGGCGAAAAGGACGCCGATATCAGCGAGGCCTTCAAGCGCGAACCGGCGATGGCCTTCCCGGCCCGCATCGCCGTCGCCCGCGTTGCCTCGTCCGGCTACTACTCACGCACCAACCGCGGCTATGGCGAAGGCGCTTTCAGCGTCCTCACCGTCCGTGACGTCGAAACCGACGAAACGTTCGAAAGACTTTCTTCGATGCCGAATGTGGCGGGCGTCGCTCCGCTCTCCCGTATCCTCCTGCCGGTCAGCCTGCAGACCACGCGCGACCTCCGCGCCTCGGCCGCCCAGCTCAAGGCTGACGCGATCCTGATCTACACGCTCGACACCGGCTTCCGCACCGAGACCACGCAGTTCGGCCCGCTGCAGACCGTGGCGCTCGGCATGCTGGCCAGCAAGAAGTCGATCGTCACCGCCACGTGCTCCTTCGCCATCATCGATGTCCGCACTGGTTTCATCTACGGCGCAGGCGAAACCTCGGCGACTGAATCCAACCAGTCGAACCTCTGGGGCACGGCCGACGCCGCCGACAAGGCGCGCCAGCGCGCCGAAGCCGCCGC
>DATBNA010000418.1:0-6151 GCA_036554545.1 Hyphomonadaceae bacterium | reverse complement strand
CGCGGCGCTGAGGCGTGCCGTCCTGGATGCCGACTTTCGAGAGATAATTGTTCTCCTCGTAGGAGCCGGCGGCGTTGTGGGTGTCGGAGGCGCCGATGAGGCCGAACTTGTAGGGGTTGGCTCCCGTTTGCTTTTCAAGCTCGAGGCCATCCTTGAGCGCCTTGCGGACATAGCCGCCGTCGAACTTCGTGATGCGTGTGGCCGAGCCGATATACCATTCCATGATCTCGAAGCCGGCGAATTCGTCGTTGGGCGAGAGAAGCGGATGGGTTTCGGACGTGCCTTTCACCTGCGTGACTTCAGCAAGCGGCTCGTTGCGGGCGCGCAGCTCGGCCCAGGCGCGGTCGATCGGCTGGCCGTTCCATTTGGTGCGTTCGAACATCGTGCCGTCAGAGCCGTTCGAGTTGTGCGGGATGGCGAGCGCTTCCATGCCGCGTTCGCGCTGCTGGTCCATCCAGGCCCAGAGGTTTTCCGGGTTCTGGGATTCGAGCGCGGTGTAGGGAAGCTCGGGGACGGCGTCGCCGGAGAAGATGACGTTGCGGTGGAGATTTCGCCCCTGCGGCGCAGAAGTGAATTCGTAACCGACGAGCGTTGTGAACTTGCCCGGCTCGTAGTGCTTCTTCGCCGACTCGATGATGTCATGCCAAGCGGTCTTCACCGTGCGCAGGTCTGCGAACTCCGGCATGCGCTGACCTTCGCGCAACGTATCGGCGAACTTGCGGAAGGCAGTGTTCACCTGAGCCGTGTCAGTCGAGAACAGGTCCTTGGCGTACGGCACCTGCGAATAGGGATCGCCTTCGGTGTTGATGGCGGGAAGCACGCCGAGATATTCCGAGTGATCCGTAACCGCGAGGAAGTCGAGCGGGCCGGAGCTCATCTTCATGTCGAGCCCGGTGGCGTGCTTGATCGTGCCGCCCTTGGCATAGGCATAGGCCTCGTCGGGCGAGGCGCGGACGTTGAAGATGTACGCGTCGAAGGAGTTGCGGGTGTGGAGGTGCAGGTCGCCGAAGTAGGCGTTCTTCAGCGGGTTCGGCGCGGGACGTTCGGCTGACTGCGCGCCCGCGGGCTGCTGCTGGTTCGCTGCATCCTTGCTCTCGCCGCAAGCTGTGACCAACGCCACAAGAGAGATCGCGAACGCCAACCGCTTCATGGCAGTGTCCTCTCCAATCGTGCGCATGCTAGCGCATTCGGCTTGTTACCGATCAGTACAGTTTGTACGAGTGTGAGAGCCGCGTCCAGCGGGAGGAAACAACAATGAGCGCCACTGCGCCGCCACAGCATTACCGTGTCATCGGAGGGCTTGGCTCGCCATACTCGATGAAAATGCGGGCGATCATGCGCTATCGCCGTCTTCCCTATGTGTGGGAAGCGTTGGGACCGGACACGGAGTCCGTGCTCCGCAACGTCAAGGCGCCGGTCATCCCAGTGATCCAGTATCCGAGCGGCGAATGGCGCAACGACTCAACGCCAATGATCTTCGAACTCGAGGAGCGCCACAGCGAGCGGCGAATCCTGCCTGCCGATCCCGCCGACCGGTTCCTTGCCTTCCTCATCGAGGACATGGGCGATGAGTGGGCGACAAAGCTGATGTTCCACTACCGCTGGTTCTATGAGGAGGATCAGCAGGCGCTTTCCACCTGGCTTGCCTTCGACCGCTTTCGCGGCGGAGGCGCCGAACAGATCAGGAAGTTCGCGGAGTATTTCCGCTCACGCCAGATTGGACGCATGGCGCTGGTGGGATGCACCAAGGAGAATGCGCCGCTGATCGAAGAGACTATGCGCAGGCTATGCGCCATCCTGGAGACGCAGGTGACCGAGAGCGCGTTCTGGTTCGGGTCGCGTCCGTCCCTGGCCGAGTTTGCGTGGATGGGACAGTTCTCGCAGCTCGCGGTCGATCCGACGCCGGAGCGGTTGATGCGCAAGATCGCGCCGCTGACGTTCCGCTGGCTGGCGCGGATGGACGACCTCTCCGGCCATGTGGGCGAGTGGCGCAAGCCCGGCGAGGCGCGCGCGCCAATCATCGAAAAGATGCTAGCTTTCGCGGGCGACGTCTACCTTCCGTTCCTGATCGCCAACGAACAGGCGCTTGGCGAGGCGCGGGAGACTTTCTCGTTCATTGCGCTGGGCATGCCGTATGAGCAGGGCGCGTTCAGATACCAGCTCAAATGCCTGGAGAATCTGAGGGGGGCCTATCGCAACCTTCCGCCGGCAGCGAAGGAAGAACTGGCGCCGCTGCTCCAGCGCACGCGGTGCCTTGCAGCGCTGTCCTGATCAGACGAGAGCATCGAACCAGAGGTCGATGGCGCGCGCCTCGATGCGGTTGCGTTCGGTGCGACGACGCGCTTCGGCGTCTTCGCCCCACTGTGCGGCCTGAAATTCTTCGTCAATGCGGGAGAACTCGAATGCCTTTGCAGCCGTAACGCGGCGGCGCTCTACGGCGAGGCCAAGAACGGCGGAGCCCAGGAAAGCGATGGTGTGGACCAGACCTGTCAACCGCCAGTCATCCAGTGTGGCGGCGTGAGCGCGAACGGCGTCGACAGACTTTTCCGGCTGGGCGCAGGCCATGACGCCTTCCACCGTGTCGAGCTTCACGCCGAGCGCATCTGCCGCCCATTCGCGCAGCGGCGCCCAGGTTTTTTCCTGCAGGTCATGCAGCTTGCCCGGCCCTTCGGCCAGATGACAGACGAGATCGGTATGGGCGTAGCGCGCGGCTTCGCGGCCCAGTTCGCCACGTGAGGCCGGCGTGCGGTCGAGCACGACGTTCGCGAGGCGCGTGTTGAACATGTTCTGCAGATCGATGCGCTCGCCCTGCGAGCGCCATTCGTCGGCGATAACCTTCGCCAGAGCTTCTGTCGGCAGAACAAGCAGCTTTTTTTCGGGAGTACGCAGCGGCTTGCCGTCGAGCCTGATGGACCAGTGATCGTCCTGCCCGACAACAGCGACTTCGCGATAGAAGCGCTTCGGCCTGTTGTCGATTTCACCCTTGGGACTGACCATCAGGATACCTTCAACTCGAACTCCCCGATCCCCCGGGTCAACGAGCCGTAACACTCGTGAATTTCGTGGGCGCCGGCTTCGCGCAACTCGTCGGCGAGTGCGAAGCCCCAGCAGACGCCAAGGCCGCGAACGCCGGCGGCCTTCGCCATTGCCATGTCGTGTGTCGCGTCGCCAATGACAATGGTCCGTGTGGGACAGGCGCCGGTGAGACGCAGATTCTCCTGCACCATGAAGGGATGCGGCTTGCCCGGGCCGTCGTCGGCGCAAACCGAGGCGTGGAACAGCCGCTCGAGGCCATGCATGCGAAAGATGTTGGCGACGCCGCGCCGCGACTTTCCCGTGGCGACGCCAAGCTGCCAGCCGTCGCGATGAAGCCCCTCGAGGAGATCGAGTGCGCCTTCGTAGAGCGGCTCGCGGCCTTCCTGTGTCTCGCGGAAAATCACGAAGGCTTCGACATAGGCGGTTTCGAGTTCGTTTAGGATGTCTTCCGGCGCGTCGGGCTCGAGGGCGGAGAAGGCCTGACGCAGGCCAAGGCCAATCACCTTGCGAATGCGGTCGAAGCCCGGATCGGCCAGGCCCACGCGATCATAGGCGTGCAGCATCGCGTCATGGATGATGCGCCGGCTGTCGACCAGCGTGCCGTCGATGTCGAAGATGGCGAGCTTCATCGACGGCGTCTCGGCTTGCTGAGGTCGAAGAAGTTCTCGGCCGAGTCCTCGTCGAAACCGAGCACGTCGAACGTCTGCTTCATGTGCGGCGGAAGCGGCGCAACGATCTCAATTGGTTTTCCGCCTTTGGGCGACGGAAGACGCAGAGCGCGAGCATGGAGATGGAGGCCCTCGGCCAGACCCTGCGGCGCTTCGCGGTCGCAGGTGTATTTGCGGTCGCCGACGATGGCCGTGCCCATCTCGGCCATGTGGAAACGCAGCTGGTGGGTGCGGCCGGTTTCAGGCTTGAGCGCGACCCAGGCGGCCTTCTGGCCGGCCTTCTGAACCACCGAATAGAGCGTCAGCGCGTAGAGCGCGCCTTTCTCGTTCTGCGGGGCGGCGCGCATCTTCTCCTTTTCGCCGCCAGGACCGGAGGACTTGATCATCCAGCCGCGGATATCGCCGTCCTGCGGATGCGGCACGCCGAGTGTGACGGCCCAGTAGATCTTGTCGAGGTCGCGGGAGCGGAAGAGCTTGCCGAGCTGGTTCGCCGTACCGGCGGTCTTGGCGAGCACGAGCACGCCTGTGGTGTCGCGATCGAGGCGGTGAACGAGGCGCGGCTTTTCTTCCGTGTCGCGGACCAGGGCGCGCGACATGGCATCGATGTGGCGGGACGTGCCTGTGCCGCCCTGGACAGCGAGGCCTGCCGGCTTGTTGAGCGCTATGATGCGATCGTCCTCGTAGATGACCAGCGAGCGCATCATGTCGGCGTCGGAGGATTTTACCTTGGCGCGCGGCTTTTCGTCGGCGGGGTTCGGCTCGTGCGGCGCAGCCATAGGCGGGATGCGAACCTTCTGGCCCGTCTTTACCCGCGTGTTGGATTTGGCGCGCGCGCCGTCGATGCGAATTTCGCCCTTGCGAAGAGCCTTCTCGATCTGGCCCTGGGTGAGGCCGTGGAATTTACGCTTGAGCCAGCGATCGATGCGCGTGTCATCTTCATCGTCGTCGACGACGAGATTTACGACCTGGCCCACGTTCCAGCTCATGCGAACAAGCGCCGAGCGAACCAAAGACCGGCGAATACCGCCACCAGGCCGAGCGCAACCGATCCGAGGGAATAGGCGGCCGCGGCCAGATATTCGCGCCGTTCGATCATCAGCGCCGTCTCGAGTGAATAGGCGGAGAACGTTGTGAACCCGCCGAGCACGCCCGTACCGAGCAGAAGACGCCAGTGCGTTCCGCCTTCGCCGCGAAAAGCCAGCCAGCCCGCCAGTACGCCGATAAGCAGGCTTCCGGAGACATTGATGATGAATGTCCCCCAAGGCCATGCGGGCCCCGCCCAGCGCAGGACCGCGCCCGAGAGGAGGTGCCGCATGGAAGCGCCAACAGCGCCGCCGAAAGCCACCAGGAGAACGTTAGACATGTCGCCCGTCCATAGGACTAGTCGTCCGTTAAGGCCATATTGAGACCTGCGACCGATGCGACAGCCAGAAAATCCTTTGGCGCCTGAGACTTGAGCTTCAGCCGCTCCCCTGACGGGTGCGGAAGATCGAGCTTCCAGGCGTGCAGCATGAGACGGGGAATCGGCTGGCCGTGGAGAGTCGGCTGCCCGCCGTAATAGGGGTCGCCAAGGATGGGGCGGCCGATGATGGAGAGGTGCGCGCGGAGCTGGTGCATCCGGCCAGTCCGCGGCTCGAGTTGCACCAGATGCACCGTCCCCGCAGAAGCGAGGACGCGCCAGCCGGTGAGCGCCGACTGCGCCTCGTCGCCGGGCCGCGCGGCGCGCATCAGTTCGAGCTCCGGCTTCTGACGATAGCGGGCGAGCGGCGCGTCGATCTCGCCTTCGGTCCCGTCGAAAGCGGGTCCGGTGACGAGGGCAAGATAGGTCTTGGCGACGTCGCGTCCGGCAAAGGCGGCGCTGAGCGCTGCAGCGGCGGGTTGGGTTCTGGCGGCGACGATGACGCCGGAGGTCTGCGCGTCGAGGCGATGGACGAGGCGCGGGCGCTTGCCGTTCGATTTCGCGAAGGCGGCCATCAGGCGATCGAGCGTGCGGTCGCCGGGATTGCGGGTCTGGACCGGCAAACCCGAGGGCTTGTCGAAGGCAAGTACGGCGGCGTCCTCGTGGATGACGAGAGAGCGGACGAAGGCGCGGTCCTCGTCCGACACCTGCTGCTGCTCGTAGTTGCGTCTTGCCATTTGCGGCCTCCACGCAGGCTTGTCCGGTATGGAGGCCGTAGCGGCAAGACTCAACGTGCGGCGGCGACCGGCGTTGTTTCCCCTGACCTCGACGTGCCCGTGTTGGGGTCCGGCACCGGCGGACCGCCAAACTGGGCAAACCAGGAAATGGTCTCGTTCACCTTCGCGATCAGGCCGGTCGGCCGCCCGGCGATGTCGTGAGACGACCCCGGCACGAGGACCAGCCGCGTCGGAACCTTCCGGATCTTGAGCGCCTGGTAGTACTGCTCGGCCTCACCCTTGGGCGTGCGGTTGTCGTCCTCGCCCACGAG
>DATBNA010000397.1:0-7538 GCA_036554545.1 Hyphomonadaceae bacterium | reverse complement strand
TTGTCGAACGGCGCGTCGTCGCGGATTTTCGCGACCGCGATCTCAGGCAGCACGGTGAAGTTCGAGAAGGTCGAACAGCCCATGTAGTGGAAAATCGTCTTCCCTTTGTAGCTGAAGCGCGACGTGCCGTCGGGCATCAGGCCCTTGCCCTGCGTGGCGCGGATAGCGGTGCAGAGATTGGTCTTCTGCGACAGGCAACTTTTGCACTGCCGGCATTCGGGCGTGTAGAGCGGGATCACATGATCGCCGGGCTTTACTGACGTCACGCCTGCGCCGACTTCGCGCACAATCCCCGCGCCCTCATGGCCGAGGATGGACGGAAAAATCCCTTCCGAGTCGAACCCGTCGAGCGTGTAGGCGTCGGTATGGCAGATGCCTGTCGCCTTGATCTCGACCAGGACCTCGCCGGCCTTCGGTCCCTCAAGATCGAGTTCGACGATCTCCAGCGGCTTCTTCGCTTCGAAGGCCACGGCGGCGCGCGTTTTCATGCGATGCTCTCCGATTGGAAGCGGAGAGGACCGCGGGGCGCAGGTCGGGTCAAGACTTGGCGCGCTGTATCAGCGAATGCGGGTCGTGCCGGGATCTTCCATGCCGCCGCCCCAGATTACCTTGACGACCGAGTCCGGCATGTTGCCGTACATCCTGAACATGTCCTCCGCGACGAGGTGCTTGAGGCAGGTCAGGCCCTTTTCGCAGTTGGCCTTGTTCTCTGCGTTGCCCACAAGCGCGACGGAAAACTGGGTCATGCGTTGCTGGCCGATCACGTCGACGGTGTCGAAATAGAGATCCTCGATACGGACCTTCTGCAGCTGCTTGTCATGGATCGCCCAGATCGACTTGCGGTTCTCGACCTTGAACACGGGTTTGAAGTTGGTGGCGCGGGCGTTGGTCAAGTCCTCGGTGGGCCGGTAGAGGATCAAGGCGCAAGGCTGGCGGGGTTCTGCGGTCTTCTTCGGCGGGCAGCGGCCCTCTTCCGTCAGGAGCTTGTAGAGATCCTCATTATCCTTGAATACGACGAGGCTGTAGGCCGCCGGGTCGAACCCTCTGGAGGCATTGGCCGGCGCCGCCGCCACCGCCGCGAGCGCCGCAGCCGAGATGCGCTTCGCATTCTCCTCCGACGCAAGCGCCTCGTCGATCAGGGCGAGGCCCTCGATGATCCATGCCGCATCCTTGCAGGTCCGCTTGCACTCCGCATCGAGACTGGCGAGAGCTGCACGCTGCTGTCGCGCTGCGTCGATGTTGTTTAGCTTGACGTAGGTGATTCCGAGCCGGGTCTTGGGCTCAGGCCGCTTCGGTTCATCGACGATGGCGGCTTCGAGGTAGACCCGCGCTTCGTCCCATTTCTCAAGGCCGATCTTTGTGAGGCCCATCAGAAAGTTGATGCCTGGCTCCTTGCGGCCGCGCCGCATCAGTTCGGCAAACGCGGTTTCCGCCGTGCCGAAATTGCTGGCCTGCAGCGCGGCGACGGCGCGGTTCTGCAGCTGATTGAGCTCCCGTTGCGCATTTTCGTCGACGCGGTCGGACTTGTCGATCAGATCATAGTTCGGCTTGGTGCTGAGGCCCGGCTGCGCATGGGCGACGCCCGCCAGCCCGAACATTCCTGCGACCAGCATTCCGGCGAACAGCTGTGCGCGCATTTGCATACTCCGCTTCCCCGCCCAGCCTCCGCCCCGTGTGGTCCAGCATGCATGAAACCGGGGCGTCCGCAAATGGCGCGCCAGTTACGGGCCCCCAGACGGATGACGTCGCGGTTGTAATAGTCTGGCGAGGGCGTCAGCTTCCGTTTGTCAGGTCAAGCGGAGAGGGGTATCGGAAGCCGGTAAAACGGAGTTGGTTATGAGACGCATCGAGGGCTTCATCGGCGGCAAAACCGCGAAGGCGACCAGTGGACGCGAAGGCGACGTCTTCAATCCCAACACCGGCGATGTGCAGGCGAAAGTGGGCCTCGCCAGCGCCGCCGACGTCGATGCGGCCGTTCAGGCGGCGGCCAAGGCGCATGTGACGTGGAGCGCGGTCAATCCGCAGCGCCGCGCCCGCGTGATGTTCGAGTTCAAGCGGCTGGTCGAAGCCAACATGAATCAGCTCGCCGAGCTGCTCTCGTCCGAACACGGCAAGGTGATCGCCGACTCAAAGGGCGACATCCAGCGCGGCCTCGAAGTCATCGAGTTTGCCTGCGGCATTCCGCACGCCCTCAAGGGCGAGTACACCGAAGGCGCAGGTCCGGGAATCGACGTCTATTCCATGCGCCAGCCGCTGGGCGTGGTCGCCGGCATCACACCGTTCAACTTCCCGGCCATGATCCCGATGTGGATGTTCGGCGTCGCCATCGCCGTCGGCAACACCTTCATTCTGAAGCCGTCCGAGCGCGATCCGAGCGTGCCGGTTCGCCTCGCCGAACTCTTCATGGAAGCAGGCTCGGCCGCCGGCCTGGACGTGACCGGCGTGCTCAACGTCGTCCATGGCGACAAGGTCGCCGTCGACGCCATCCTGCATCATCCAGACATCAGGGCAGTGAGCTTCGTCGGTTCGTCAGACATCGCGCACTACATCTACCAGACCGGCGCTGCGAACGGGAAACGCGTGCAGGCCATGGGCGGCGCCAAGAACCATGGCATCGTCCTGCCCGACGCCGACATGGACCAGGTGGTGAAGGACCTCTCCGGCGCCGCTTTCGGCTCGGCCGGCGAGCGCTGTATGGCGCTTCCGGTCGTCGTGCCGGTCGGCAAGAAGACCGCCGACGAGCTGCGCGATCGCATGGTCGCCGAGATCGAGACGCTTAAGGTCGGCGTTTCGACCGACCCCGCGGCGCAATACGGCCCCGTCGTCACCGCAGCGCACCGCGACAAGATCGCGGGCTACATCCAGACCGGGAAGGACGAGGGCGCCGAACTCGTCGTCGACGGTCGCGGCTTCAAGATGCAGGGCTATGAGAAGGGCTTTTTCATCGGCCCATCGCTGTTCGACAAGGTGAAGCCCGGCATGAAGACCTATCACGAGGAAATTTTCGGCCCCGTGCTCCAGATCGTGCGCGCCGAAAGCTTCGAGGAAGCCGTCGCCCTTCCCAGCAAGCACCAGTACGGCAACGGCGTCGCCATCTTCACGCGCAACGGCCGCGCCGCCCGCGAGTTTGCCTCCAAGGTCAATGTCGGCATGGTCGGCATCAACGTGCCGATCCCGGTGCCCGTCGCCTATCACACCTTCGGCGGCTGGAAGCGCTCCGCCTTCGGCGACACCAACCAGCACGGCATGGAAGGCGTGAAGTTCTGGACCAAGGTCAAGACCGTCACCGCCCGTTGGCCGGAAGGCGACGTCGGCGACTCAAGCTTCGTCATCCCGACTATGAGGTAGACCTGCGAGGGGACGGGCATGACAGCCATCGCGGAAGACATCCGGCCGCCTGAGTGGACAGGAGCCGCGTTGCGCTGGTCGGCCATCACGCTGGTCGGCGCGGTATGGATCAGCTCTGCGATCTTCGGCGTCTACATCCTGGTCTTCTTCGGCGGCGCGATTCCGGCCAACACACTGCAGGACTGGAACGCGTCTCTCCCAAGACTGTACGAGCCGCATACGCCATTGGCGTCAGTTGGCATCGGCGCGCACTTTGCGGCGGGCGCCATTCTCCTGATGCTCGGGCCAATCCAGCTCATCGGACAGATCCGCGCAAAAGCTCCCGCAATCCACCATTGGCTCGGCCGCATCTATGCGTTTGCCGCCCTGGCCGCCGGTCTTGGCGGGCTCACTTTCATCGGGGTCAAGGGCACTGTCGGCGGCTGGCCGATGACGATCGGTTTCAGCATGTACGGCGCCCTGATGGTGGCGGCCGCCGTGCAGACCGTGCGCCATGCGATGGCGCGCCGGATCGACATCCACCGGGCCTGGGCCATCCGCCTGTTCACGCTCGCTGTCGGCTCATGGCTCTACCGCATGTGCTACGGATTCTGGTTCCTGTTCGCAGGCGAGACCGGCCACACTGACGATTTCCGCGGCTGGTTCGACTACATCATGGACTTCGCTTTCTTTATCCCACCCTTGATCATCGCCGAACTCTTTATCCGCGCTCGCCGATCGCAGGCGACCACGGCCGGGCGCGTCGGCGCGGCGGCCGCACTGGGAGGCAGTGCGCTCTTCATTGCTCTCGCAACCTTCTTCTTCACCGTCTATGGCTGGGGCCCGGCCATCATGATGCGGTTCGGGGCGGCTTGATCGCTTTGCGAAAGCGAGGCTAGTGCCGGACGAAAGACTTCGGAGGAAAATCAGTGACCCGTATCGCTTTCATCGGTCTTGGAAACATGGGCGGCGGCATGGCTGCGCGGCAGGTCGTGGGCGGCCGCGAGGTGCACGCCTTCGATCTTTCCGAAGCTGCGGTGAAGAAGGCTGTTGCCGCCGGAGCGCATGGCGCAGGCAGCGTGGCCAAGGCGGTCGAGAAAGCCGACGCCGTCGTTACGATGCTCCCGGCCGGCCCGCATGTGCGGAAGGTCTATGACGAGCACATCATCCCGCACGCGCCGAAATCCGCGCTGCTGATCGACTGCTCCACCATCGATGTCGAAAGCGCGCGCGCCGTCGCGAAGCAGGCGAAGGACGCCGGTTTCCGTTTTGCGGACGCGCCCGTCTCTGGCGGCACGGCGGCGGCGGATGCCGGCACGCTCGCCTTCATGGTCGGCTGCGATGAAAAGGATTTCGCCCAGGTCGAGGAGACTCTGAAGCCGATGTCGCGCGTCACCATCCGCGCCGGCGATCATGGCGCGGGGCAGGCGGCCAAGATCTGCAACAACATGCTGCTCGGCATCTCGATGATCGGCACGTGCGAAGCCTTCGCGCTGGCCGAGAAGCTCGGGCTTTCGCCCGCCGCCTTCTATGAGATCGCCTCCAAGTCCTCCGGCAATTGCTGGTCGCTCTCGACCTACACGCCCTGGCCGGGCGTTGGTCCGCAGACCGCGGCGGACCGCAACTATGAAGGCGGCTTCGCCACGGCGATGATGCTGAAGGATCTGAAGCTCGCACAGGAGGCGGCCGCAAAGTCCGGCGCCACGACGCCCCTGGGATCGCAGGCGGAAGCCATCTACGCGCTGTTCGACCGGCTGGGCTTCGGCGGCAAGGATTTCTCGGCGGTGCAGCAGTTGCTGCGCGGCGACCTGGCCAGCCTTCGCAGCTAAGCGAGATCGTCAGGACTGCGGCTGCGCCGGCTTCGCCGCGAGATACTGCAGCGCCGTCACTGCAGAGAGCAGGGCGGCCAGCGCAAGCAGGCCGATCCATCCCAGCGTCATCACGTCCGAGATCGCAAAGCCTTCGCCGAGGCCGAGCAGTTTCACCAGCGCCGGCGCCGCGGCAAACAGGATCGGCACGCCGACCGCGATCAGTTCGATCGCCGTCTTCCACTTCGCAAGCTGCGAGACGCGCGCGCCCTCGCCATCGCTCGAGGTGAAGCGCAGCACGCTGATCACCAGGTCGCGCAGAACGATGACCGCGGTCGACGCGGCGATCGCCCACCACAGCGGCCATTGCGCTTTCCATGCCACGACGGAGATGGCTATCAGCGGCAGGCCGACCAGCGCCTTGTCGGCAATGGGATCGATGAGGCGGCCGAATTTCGAGTCGACCCCGAGCGCGCGGGCAGCCATGCCGTCGAACAGATCGGTGAGCGCGGCGAAGATGAAGAGGCCGGCCGCGAGCAACGCCCAGGACTGCGCGCCGGAGAGTTCCGCGTCGAAATTCTGCGGACTGTTGGCGGCGGCGTCGGCCGGCAGCGCATAGGCCTGCCAAACCGCCCACGCGACGACCGGAGCGAGGACGAGGCGCAAGAGCGTGAGGGCGTTGGGCAGGTATTTCAGCATGGTCTGGTCCAACTCCTCGATGAGGGAAGCTAGCGGGAAAGAGCGCGGCGGCGAAGGCGGGCCTTGTGCGTCCGCCATGGTTTTTCGGGGCATTGAAGGAGGCTTGAAGCTCAAGATGTTATAGCGTAGCGTTACAATATAACGCGCGTGGAGGACATCATGTACTTGAGACGGAAACTTGCGATCGGAGCAGCGGCGTTGGGCTTTTTCGCATCCGGCCAGGCATGGGCGCAGGCGACCGGACAACAGCCTGCCGAAGCTCCCGAGGGTCAGGGCGATGTCGTGATCGTCACCGGCATCGGCCCGGCGCGGACGAGCGATGAACTCATCGTGTCCACAACGGTGCTGGACCAAGGCGAGGTGGCGGAGCGGCTGGCAGGCGGACTCGGCGACACGCTCGCCGGACTCCCCGGCGTGGCGAGCACGGCGTTTGCGCCTGGATCGAGCAGGCCGATCATCCGCGGTCTTGGCGCCGAGCGCGTGCAGGTTCTGACCAACGGGATAGGCGTGATCGATGCATCGGCCGCGAGCCCTGACCATGCAGTGACCGCCGATCCCCTTGGCGTCGAACGTATCGAGATACTGCGTGGTCCCGCCTCTCTTGCATATGGCGGGGGCGCGACCGGCGGCGTGATCAATGTGATCGATGGTCTGATCGTCGAGAAGCTGCCGGAGAAAAATCTTTCCGGCGCGGTCTACGGCGCGCTGACCAGCGTGGATGAAGGCAAACAGGCGGCCGGACGACTGGTCGGCCGAATGGGGCCGGTCGTGGCGGTGTTGAATGGAAGCTGGCTCGACACCAAGGACATCGACATTCCGGACTTCGCGCTGTCGCAGGCGGCGCGCGACGAGGCGGTCGCCGGAGGCGCAGATCCGGCCGACTTCGCCAATGGGACCCTTCCCAACTCGGCGGTAGAGAACAACTCGCTGAGCGGCGGCCTTTCCTGGGTCGGCGATAGTGCTTTTCTCGGCGCAGCGGTTCGGCGGCTCGAGAGCACCTATGGCAACGTCGCCGAGGAAACAGTGTTCATCGACATGGAGCAGACCCGTTACGATGTGCGTGGCGGGATCGATTTCGATGGCCTGATCAAGTCGTTGCGCGCCTCCGGATCGAGTGTCGATTACGAGCACACGGAATTCGAAGACGCGGCGACGCCCGGGACGTTGTTCACCAATGAAGGCTGGGAAGGCCGCGTCGAACTCGGCCATGCGCCGCTGGGCGGTCTTGAGGGCACGTTTGGCGTACAGGCCTCGGAGCGCGATTTTGCGGCGATCGGGGACGAGTCCCTGCTCGGGCCCACCGAGACGAAGCAGACCGGTGTGTTCGTCTACGAGACATTCGACCGCGGCGAATGGGGTCTCGAAGGCGGCTTGCGGTTCGACGATGTGGATGTCGACAATATCACCGGCGGCGTGCGCAGCTTCGAAGCCTGGAACGCATCCTTCGGCGCGCACGTGCATGTGGGCGAGAACGTATTCCTCGGCGCATCGGTGGCGCGCACCGAACGGGCGCCGACAGACCTTGAGTTGTTCGCTGACGGCCCGCACCTGGCGACCGCGCAGTTCCTGATCGGCAACGACGCGCTCGAATCAGAGGAGGGTGTGAACTACGAACTGACCGCGCGCTGGGAAGGCGATGCGGTGAACGTCTCTGGCAGCGTCTACCGGTTCGACTTCGACAGCTTCATCTTTCTTCAGGACACA
>DATBNA010000437.1:0-10240 GCA_036554545.1 Hyphomonadaceae bacterium | reverse complement strand
AATTTACGTTTGTGAGCCCGCCCTCGTGGTTCGACGGGCGCGGCCTTCGGCGGCTGCTCACCACGAGGGCGTACGTTCCGCTCGGAGCGATTATTCCGGCTGTGGTTCGAGCTTCACCAAGACGACACCCTCAGACGTCTGCGTTCCGGCGGAAGCGCTGACCTCGATGATCTTGCCGTCGCGCGGCGCGGCGAGCGTGTGCTCCATCTTCATGGCTTCCATGACGACGAGCGGATCGCCCTTTTTTACGTTACTGCCGGCGGCGGCCCTCACTTCGAGGATCTTGCCGGGCATGGGCGCGCGGATATCGTCGCCTGCTTCAAGTCCCTCCAGCGCGTGGCCGTATTGCGGACGGCGCAGCGCGATCGCCCTGCCGTTCAAGAACAGCACCGGACCGTCCGCCAGCATGCGGACGACGCCCATGACGTCGGCGCCGTCGACCGTGCCGGAAACGATGACGCCGTTGTGGACTTCCGCGACGGCGACATCGACCTCATAGACTTCGGGACCGATGTGAGCGCGTTCAACACCATCATTGTCGCGCGTGAGCTTCACGACCTGCGCTTCGCCGCCAATGTCGAACACGAAGGTGGATTGCGCAGCCGCATTGATGCGGAATCCGTCGCGCATGTCCCAGGGATCGATGGCGGCGGCATGCAGCGCCTGGATGCCGATCGCGCCAAGCACCAGCGCATCGGCAGCTTCGATATCGTCCGCGCCGGCAAGTTCGTTGATGTTTGCCTCGACGAAATTGGTTGTCGCGACGCCCTCGCGCACCTCCGGCTCCTCGAGAAGATTGGCGAGCATCGCCGCGTTGGTCGTCACCGGCCAGACTTCGGCTTCGCGCAGCGCCTGCCTAAGCGCATTCATCGCGCCGTCGCGCGTGGCGGCATGCGCGATCGCCTTGGCGATCATGCTGTCATACGCCGCAGGAACGACATCGCCCTCCTCCACTGCGCTGTCGAGGCGCAAGGTAACGCCGCCGCCGGTATCGCCGGAGAAAGCCGAAAGGTCGAAGGTTTCGAGCAGCCCCGAGGATGGCAGGAAGCCGCGTGAAGGATCCTCGGCGCAAAGGCGGCCTTCGACAGCGTGGCCGTGAAGCTTGATTTCGGACTGCGGCGGGAGCTTGCCACCCGCCGCCACGTGAAGCTGCAGCTGGACCAGGTCGAGGCCAGTGATCAGCTCCGTTACCGGATGCTCGACCTGCAGGCGCGTGTTCATTTCCATGAACCAGAAGCCATCGGGACGGAGAGCGCCGGAACCGTCGACAATGAACTCGATCGTGCCGGCGTTGCGATAGCCGACGGCCTTTGCAGCCATCAGCGCTGCGTCGGTCATTGCCTTGCGGACGTCGGCGGACATGCCCGGAGCTGGCGCTTCCTCGATCACCTTTTGGCGCCGCCGTTGTAGCGAGCAGTCGCGCTCGAACAGGTGGACGTAAGAACCATGGTTGTCACCGAAGACCTGCACCTCGATGTGGCGTGGGCTCTCTATGAATTTCTCGACCAGCACGCGATCGTCGCCGAAGCCCGCTTTGGCTTCGCGTTGCGCGCTGGTGAGCGCGGATTCGAATTCCTTATCGTCGTCGACGCGGCGCATGCCGCGTCCGCCGCCGCCGGCGATGGCCTTGATGAGCACCGGATAGCCGATCTTCTTCGCGGCCGCCTTTAACGTCTTCAGGCTCTGGTCCTCACCGTGATAGCCGGGCGTCACCGGCACGCCGTGCTTTTCCATCAGCGCCTTGGCGGCGTCCTTGAGGCCCATGGCGCGGATAGCCTCGGGCGGTGGGCCGATCCAGGTGAGGCCGGCTTTTGCGACGGCTTCAGCGAAGCCCGCGTTCTCCGAAAGAAAGCCATAGCCCGGATGGATGGCTTCGGCGCCGGTATCGAGCGCCGCTTCGATGATGCGGTCGCCCTTCAGATAGCTCTCGGCGGCGGGGGCGGCGCCGATCCAGACGGCCTCGTCGGCGTCGCGTACGAAGGCGGCCTCAGCGTCGGCGTCCGAATAGACGGCAACGGTGCGTATCCCGAGCTTTCGGGCGGTTCGCATGATGCGTCGGGAGATTTCGCCGCGGTTGGCGATCAGGAGAGACGAGAACATGGCCGGGAAACTAGAGGGCCGGATGAGTCCTCACAAGCTACCCGACGAGGCCCAGGACGATGATTACCAGCAAGTAGATGCTCAGCCCGATGACCGCGAAGGCAAGCTGGAACGGAAGCCGCCACGCGGCGGAGAACCAGCTGAGGCCATAGCCGCCCTTCAGGTGGAAATAGGAGTGGACGACACTGGCGAACAGCAGCGGCGCCACAAGCACGGCCGCCGCACCCGGAACCATCGCAAGCAGCGAGATAAAGATGAACAGAAGAGAGACGTAAGACAGCGAATAGAGAATATAGACCGAGTGGTCGAACCAGGTCGTGCCGCGGCGCCAGATGAACAGCAGCCAGATCAGCGGCAGCGAGATTGGCACCAGCAGGAAAGCGTTTTCGTAAGCCGCGTTCTGGATCCGATAGACGGCGAGTTCGGGGTTGAGCAGGTTTTCCCGCAGCTTCGCATCAAGCGCGGGCCATCCAGTGTTGATGTTGAGCTCTCCGCTTTCTGCGCTTTTGCGAATCTCGTCGTAGATGGACTCGTTTTCGAAGTCGAAGACCTGTGATTCCTCGGCGCTGTCGGCGTCGGTTGTGTCGGCGGAAATGCCGCCCCTCTCGAGCGCCTCGCGCACCTGACGCCGCGCCGCATCCACTTCGGCGTCGGCCTCCTCGAGCGCAGCTGCGCGCTGGACCGGATCCGAGACGCCGATGCGCGAACCGTCGGTGAAGCCGAACACGACGAACATCGTGAAAACCGACACCAGGAACATGGCGAGCGGCGAGATGTAGCGGGCGCGCTGGCCGTGGATGTAGCTGCGGGTGAGCGTGCCGGGCCGGAACAGCAGCAGCGGCAGCGTCTTCCAGGCGCGTGTATCGAGGTTCAAGATGCCGCGCAGGAATTCCGCGCCCATGTGGCCGAGCGTGCGGTGGATGTGTGCGGGCTGGCCGCACTGCGCGCAGAACTTTCCGGCGATCTGCGAACCGCAATTGGGGCAGACGCCGTTCACAGGCCCGCCCTTTTTCTTCTGGCCATCCATGGCTGCGGCCACCAGACCAGCGGTGACGGCAGCGCCGGCAGTTTCAACGTCGCTCATCGCCCTGCCCCTTTTGGCCTCCGACATGGACGGCCGCGACCAGCACGAAGCTGATGATCATAAGGAGATACCACGAGCCGAGCTTGTCGATAGATACCGGATGCCAGCCCCCGTCCTGACTTGGGTAAACCCAGGCGCGCGCGAAAGTACCTAGGTTTTCGGCGAACCAGATGAACAGGGCGACAAGGACCAGGCCGATAACCAGCGGCATGGGGCGCTCAACCCTGTCCGGCCGGAACCAGAGAAGGCAAGGCCCGTAGATCAGCACACTGGCAATGAAGAGGCCGATGCGGACATCCGGCAGGTAATGGTGCGAGAAGAAATTCGCGTAGACCGCGACCGCAAGCAGTCCTTGCAGCCACAGCGGCGGGAAGCGGACGAAACGGAAGTCGAAGATGCGCCAGACACGGGCGAGATAGCTGCCCACCGCAGCGTACATGAAACCGGAAAACAGCGGCACATCGCCGATGCGAAGGTATGACGGTTCCGGATAGACCCACGAGCCGACATCAGTCTTGAAGATCTCCATCGCCGTTCCGACAATGTGAAAGACGAGAATGACGCGCGCTTCCTCCCAGGTCTCGAGCCGGGTTGCGAGCATGGCGATCTGGATGCCGAGAGCGGCGATCGTGAGGAAATCGTAGCGCGCCAGCGGGGCGCCCTCGGGGTAGAAAAGATGGGTGCCGACGAGGAGCGCAAGCATCAGGCCGCCGAAGAGGCAGGCCCAGCCTTGTTTCACGCCGAACGAGACGAACTCGAAGACGAAAAGACTGAACGGGCCACGAACGAAGGCGGCGCGCCAGGCCTCGCGGCGGGAATGCAGCCACGCTTCCAGCTTCAGCCGGCGCGATGAAACCTGCCTGTCTCCGTCCCCGCGCAGAGTGTTGTCCTATCGCGCCCAGCTTGGCTTGCGCTTCTCAAGGAAGGCGGAAAGACCTTCCCTGCCCTGCTCGCTGACACGGCGATGCGCCAAACGTTTGGCGGTCTTGTGGCCAAGCCCGGCGTCGATGATCTCGCCGGTGACCTCGGCGATCAGGCTCTTGGTGTCGGCGATAGCGGCGGGAGAAGCATCGTAGACCAGGGTGGCATAATGCTCGATGAGCTTGTCCATGGCCGTCTCGTTTTCGACGACATGGTGGATGAGGCCGATCTTCGCGGCCACGTCGGCATCGAAGCGCTCGGCCGTGACGAACAGGGCGCGGGCCCAGCGCGGTCCGATGGCGTTGATGATGTAGGGCGAGATGGTCGCGGGGATGATGCCGAGCTTCACTTCCGAGAAGGAGAAGATCGTGCCTTTCTGCGCGATTGCGATATCGGCAGCGGCGGCGAGCCCGCAGGCGCCGGCCATGGCCGCGCCGTGCAGCAAGGCGATGGTGACCTGCGGAAGCTCGAAGCAGCGGCGCAGCATCTCGGCCATCGCATAGGCGTCTTCCTCGTTCTCTTTCTCGCTATAATGGCTGGCGGCCTTCATCCATTCGAGGTCGGCGCCGGCCGAGAACACGGGGCCCGCGCCACGGATGAGGACGAGGCGGCATTCCGGGTTCTTGGCCAGCGTCTCAAAGGCGTCGGTCATCTCCTCGATCACCTCGGCATTGAAGGCGTTGCGCTTTTGCGGCCGGTTCAGCAGCAGGACGGCCGTGCCTTCAGGCGACACGTCGAGTTCGATGTTTTCATACGCCATGGGAAGCAACTCCGGGTTTTGAGGCTAGATAGACCCGGGAAAGCTCGCCGTCACGCGCCGATACGCCGGACTTCCGTGACATTGCGGCGGGCGTCGAGCTGAATTTCGATGTCGGCGCGGCGGCCGCCTTCCATCATGTGGCAGGTGATGCGCTCATAGTGCTGGATGAAGCGGGCGATGCGCTCCTTGTCCTTATTGGTCAGGGAGCGGCCGAGCAGGCTTTCCTCCTGCTGGCAGCGCCAGTCGAGCACGATGTCGAAATCTGGCGGCCGCAGATAGAGGATGCCGTCCAGCCGCGCGAACATTTGCTGGTAGGGCGAGAAAAGGAAATCGTTGACCGCGCTGCGCCAGGCGAGGTTGGGGTCTTCGTTTTCCTCGAGCGAGTTCAGGGGCCGCTTCAGGTCGCGCGGGTCCTGCGTCCCGGCGCCGAGACACCAGCCGTCGATGAGGATCAGGTTCGGCCTGCCCCGGAATGAGGTCCAGCGCGTACGCGGCAGAGTGTCGTCGGTGACCTTGTCGAAAGCAGGGATCTGCGTGCGGCTATCGGGATCCGCCTTCTGAAGGCTGTCCAGCGTGGCGTTGAACAGGTCGGCGTCATGCGTGCCGGGTGGACCGCGCGTGGCGAACAAGGGATGCACGCGCATGGCGAGCGAACGGCGAGCAGCCTGTCCGAGATAGACATCGTCGATTGAGAAATGCGCAACGCCCCCCTGCATCGCGGCGCAGGCGCTGACCAGCGTGGTCTTGCCCGATCCTTGCGGCCCGGCGATGCCGACCACCGGAACGCGACCGGCGGCCCTCTTCCGCGCGATGGCGATCGTCTGATCCAGGGCGTTGAGCGCGTCGCGGTTCATGGCCCTGATCTGGGTCAACCTCACATCCTGAATACGCCGAAGGCGGGTTCGCGATCCGCGGCGCGACCGTGAGGCGCGTTGAGCGAAGCGGAAAGCGCAAGGCCGAGGACCCGGCGGGTGTCGGCTGGCGCGATGACGCCGTCGTCCCAGAGGCGGGCGGTCGAGAAGTAGGGTGAGCCCTCGCGTTCGTAGAGGTCGCGGATCGGGGTCTTGAACTTTGCCTCTTCCTCGGCGGGCCATTTCTGGCCCTTGGCTTCCATCGCATCGCGCTTGACGGTGGCGAGCACGCTGGCGGCCTGTTCGCCGCCCATCACCGAGATGCGCGAGTTCGGCCACATGAAGAGGAAGCGGGGCGAATAGGCGCGGCCGCACATGCCGTAATTGCCTGCGCCATAGCTGCCGCCGATGACGACGGTGAATTTTGGCACACGGGCGGTGGCGACGGCGGTGACCATCTTGGCGCCGTCCTTGGCGATGCCGCCGGCTTCGTATTTCGAACCGACCATGAAGCCGGTGATGTTCTGCAGGAAGACCAGCGGGATGCCGCGCTGGTCACAGAGCTGGATAAAGTGCGCGGCCTTCTGGGCGCTTTCGGAGAACAGGATGCCGTTGTTGGCGAGGATGCCGATCGGCAGGCCATGTAGATGAGCAAATCCCGTGACCAGCGTTTCACCGAACAGTTTCTTGAACTCGTCGAATTCCGATCCGTCGACAAGCCGGGCGATGACTTCGCGAACGTCGTAGGGCTCGCGGACATCCTGAGGCACGACGCCGTCGAGTTCGTCGGGATCATGGGCAGGATCGCGCGGCGCAAGCGCATCGAGCATAACGCGCTTAGGCCGGTTGAAGTTGCGGACAATGTCGCGGACCATTTCCAGCGCATGGCTGTCATTGGCAGCGTAGTGGTCGGCGACGCCCGACCGCCGGGCATGGACATCGGCGCCGCCAAGGTCTTCCGCGGAGATGATCTCGCCTGTCGCAGCCTTCACCAGCGGCGGGCCGCCAAGGAAGATCGTGCCCTGCTTCCGGACGATGACCGTCTCGTCCGACATGGCTGGAACGTACGCCCCGCCGGCGGTGCACGAGCCCATGACGGCGGCGACCTGCGGGATGCCGCGGGCGCTCATGTTGGCCTGGTTGTAGAAGATGCGGCCGAAATGCTCGCGGTCCGGAAAGACTTCCGACTGGTGCGGCAGGTTTGCGCCGCCCGAGTCGACCAGATAGACGCAAGGCAGGTTGTTCTCGATCGCGACTTCCTGCGCCCGCAGGTGTTTCTTCACTGTGATGGGGAAGTAGGCCCCGCCCTTCACGGTCGCATCGTTGCAGACGATCACGCATTCGCGGCCTGACACCCGGCCGATGCCGGTGATGACGCCTGCGCCGGGCGCCTCGCCGTCATACATGCCCTCCGCCGCCAGCGGCGAGAGCTCGAGGAAGGGCGACGCAGGGTCGATCAGCCGCTCGACACGCTCGCGTGGCAGCAACTTGCCCCTGCCGGCATGGCGCGTCCGGGCGCTTTCGGGACCGCCCAGAGCCGCCTTGGCGGTTTTGGCCCGCAGCTCGTCGACCAGCTTCTGCATTGCAGCAGCGTTGCCTTGAAAGCGCTCCGAGGAAGCACTTACCTGAGTATGAAGACGCGCCATCAACCGCCCTGTCTGCCGATTCCGGGCATTAATGTCCGGTAGGGGTCGGGTGGCAAGGCTTGGGGCGCGACTCAAGATAGAGGCGCCCTCATCTTTCTTTCAGGGTTGTGCGTTAGTTTAAGGGGCAGGCGCGGGACTAGAGATTGGCCGGGTTCATCCCAATGCCGCTAGGCATAAAAAACCGGACGGAGGAGAGTGCTCCGACCGTACCGCCGACGCTGAAGTCGGTTCCCTTCCTGCGCGATGCGCCGGCCAAGGCGCTGAAAGCTGCCGAAAAGGACACTCGCTATTTCGGCCTGCCGGGCGGCTGGAAGCTGTTCGACATCGGCGAGCCCTCCGACACGATCTATTTCGTCCTCTCCGGATCGCTGGGCGCCTTCCGCCGGGCACAGGACGGCAAGCTTGAGCTTGTCGGCCACATCCGCCCCGGCGAGCCGGTCGGCGAGATGTCGATGATCGCCGGCGAGGCGCACGAACATGCCGTCTACGCCCTGCGCGACACGGAACTCCTCTCCATGTCGCGGAACGGTTTCATGGCGCTGGTCCGCTCGGACCCGCAGATCCTCGAGCGCATCACGCGCGTGATCATGCTGCGCATGAGACAATCGCGGAAGAAGATCACCCGCTCCGCCGAGCCGCGCGTGTTCGGCATGGTCGCCACCTCGCCGACGATCGACCTCAAGATGCGCGCCAAGCTGCTCGGCGCCGCGCTGCAGGCGATGGGACTGCGCGTCGCCATTGTCGGGGAAGAAGCTGTCGGCATGCCGTCGAGCTATTTCGACGAGCTCGAGCTGCGCAACGATATCGTCTTCCTGCTGACCAATATCGGCGATACGCCCTGGTTCAAGCTGACCCAGCGCCACTCGGATCGTATCTGGCTTTTCGCGCGCGCCGATGCACGGCCTTCGGTTCCGCTGCTGCCGGACGACCCCTCGCCTGCCCGCCAGTTCCGGCTGGTCGACGTCGTGCTGCTGCATCATGGCGCCGAACGCCCAGGCGCGACGACCTATGAATGGCAAACGGCGGCGGATGCAGCGCGCATCTTCCACTGGAGCGGCGTTGACGAGGCAGACTGCCGGCGGCTGGCGCGCGTCGTCTGCGGCAAGTCGGTCGGCCTCGTGCTCTCCGGCGGCGGCGCGCGCGCCTATGCCCATATCGGTGTGATCAAGGCTCTGCGCGAAGCGAACTGCCCGATCGACTTTGTCGGCGGCGCCTCGATGGGCGCCATCATCGGCGCCGGCGTCGCCTGCGGCTGGCCGGATGAGGAAATCGACCGGCGTATCCGCAAGGCCTTCGTCGAGAGCAACCCGCTGTCGGATTACATGCTGCCGGTCGTGTCGCTGGTGAAAGGTCACCGCGTCGATGCACGCCTGAAAGAGCATTTCGACGACCTGCTGATCGAGGATTTGCCCCTTCCTTATTTCGCAGTGTCGACAAATCTGACGCAGGGCACCTTCCGGGTGCATACGCACGGGCTCCTGCGCGACGCGCTGCGGGCGACCATTTCCCTGCCAGGCATCCTTCCACCTGTGGTCTCCCACAACCAGGTGCTGGTCGACGGCGCCGTGCTCAACAATTTTCCGGTCGACGTGATGCGCGACGTCCATCGCGGCCGCATCATCGGCGTCGACGTGGCCCAGGCGCCGGAGGGCCTGTCAGCCGAGGAGTTCATCAATCCGCCTGGCTTCTTCGGCTGGACCACGACGCACGGCTTCAAGGCGCCGCCGCCGATCGCCAACCTGCTGATGCGCGCGGCGACCGTCAGCATCAATCCGAACGTCCATCGCGGCATTACCGACATCCTGATTGCGCCCGAGCTCGAAGGCATCGAACTGCGCGACTGGAAGGACTACGAGCCCGCCGTCGAGGCCGGCTACCAGTCGATGAAACAGGCGCTGGCGGAGCTCAAAGGCCCGCTGGCCGCCATCATCCGCGGTAACGCAGCGACAGCGGACTAGGATTCGGGTCTCTCCGGCCTCGTCGATCTGATACCGTCCTTGGCGCCGAACCTGCTGAAACGATTTCAGAAAACGCCGTCTGCCCGATAGCGCTCCTTGGCTAGGTCCGGTCCATGCGGTTGGGGACCACGATCCGCCTGGGGTTCACAAGGGTATGCCGCCCAGGTCGGAGCTATACGCTGGACGAACCCTGTCTCATTTTGACATGCATTGAGGGAACAACAGTCTCCTGGTTGCGCCGACCTGCGAGACGTTCTCGGCCTTTGCACGCCCGTCCAGAACCGGCCGCAGGTTCAATCCTTCGAAGTCCTGTGGCCGCGTGATGCAATACCGTCGTGAAATTGATGGTCTGCGCGCCGTTGCGGTCCTGCCGGTTGTGATGTTTCACGCCGGGATGCCGGGCTTCTCGGGCGGCTTCCTTGGCGTTGATGTGTTCTTCGTAATCAGCGGTTACCTGATCACGGGCCTCATCGCTGCGGAAATGGAGAAGGGTAGCTTCTCCATCGTCAATTTCTATGAGCGACGTGCGCGGCGAATTCTTCCCGCCCTTTTCCTGGTCGCAACAGTTACGGTTGCGCTTGCTCCAGTTGTCCTGCTGCCCGACGGCGTCCGCGATCTAGGCATCAGCGTCGTCGCTGTTGCGGTATTCCTTTCCAACGTCCTGTTCTGGACGCAGTCCGGTTATTTCGGCTCGGCTTCGGAGGAAACGCCACTTCTTCACACGTGGAGTCTGGCCGTCGAAGAACAGTTCTATGTCCTGTTTCCCCTCTTTCTTCTCCTCGTATTCCCCTTCGGTCGCACACGCCTGCTGCTGTTCATCGCTGGCATCGCGTTCGCCAGCCTTGGCCTTGCAGAATGGGGCTGGCGCAATGCAGGCACGGCAAACTTCTTTCTTGCCTCCAGCCGTGCGTTCGAACTCC
>DATBNA010000334.1:0-4107 GCA_036554545.1 Hyphomonadaceae bacterium | reverse complement strand
ACGCCCTCATCGGCTCGATGCAGGCCCAGATCGACCGGCTGACCGATCGCGTCGCTGTGCTCGAGAAACTGGTGACCGACGACGACCGCCGCCTCGCCCGCGAGATCGACAGCCTGCGCGGCCACGACCGGCCTTCGGTTTAAGGGGCTCAATTCGCTGAGGGAGAGCGATGATGGTCCACGGCGACATGAAGAAAGACCAGCCAGCGCCATCCAACGACAACGGCGCGGACGAACAGGACGACGAGCTTCCGCTGAAGCGGCCAAAGCTGGGCGAGCTCAAGACGGAAGAGGAAGACCGCCTCGCGGCGGAAATCGAGAAGCTGCGCAGGTAAGGGGATCTGCACGATGCACGGCTACGACAAACCAGGCCAGGACGACCTCTGGGCCGAATTCAACCGGCAGCGCGACGACTGGCGCGCCCGCCGCGACGCCCGCCGCGAAGCCTGGCGGGCCAGGCGCGAAGAACGCCGCGCCAGGTGGGCTCATCTCGGCGATCCCGCCTTCTGGGGCCTCGACGAGGAAAGCCTCCGCTCCATGGGCTGCATGCCTCCGGGCGGCGGCCAGAGCTCCGAGGTGAAGGAACTGAAGGAGCGCGTCGCCACGATGGAGACCACCATCGACAAGCTCAACGAGCGCATCGTGGTGCTTGAGAAGCTCGCCGTGGCCAGCAATGATGCGCGCCTCGCCGCCGAGATCGAGAAGCTGCGCAGCAAGGACGAATAGCCATGGAATATCTCGCTGGCAGCATCGTCACGGTTGTCGTTGTCGTGACCGTGTTCACCTATCTCATCGTGCGGATGGCGATGCGCTACGAAGAGAAGAAGCTGGCCGCCAAGACCGGCGCCGGCGAGCGTGTCGAACAGATACTCGCCGAGACGCAGGCAGAAGTGTCGAAGCTGCGCGAACGCGTGCAGGTCCTCGAGCGCCTTGCGACCGACGAAGACCGCCGGGTGGCGAGCGAGATAAGCCGGCTGGGCGACGGTCCTGCCATTCGCGGCTGAGGTCAGGGGAACAAGCGGCCATGCCTACTCAAGTCGCCTTCGTTGCAGTCGCCGGGATGTTCACCTTCCTGGCGATGATCTGGATGGTCGGGAGGTCCCGCCTGGCCAGGGTGCGCGCCATGGCCGGAAGCGACGGAGATCGGGAGCGTCTTGAGCGCATTGTCGCCGAGACGTCCGCCGAGGTCGCGCGCCTGCGCGAGCGCGTCCAGGTGCTGGAAAAACTCGTCACCGATGATGACCGCAAGCTGGCCGACGAAATCGAGCGCCTGCGCCGCGACCGCGGCGACGACATCAGGGGGTAGGGGAAAGCCATGGACATCCAGGAAATCCTGATCGTAGCGATTGGCAGCTTCTTTCTTTTCGTGGCGATGCCGGCAATCATCGGCGTCTCCTCCTATCAGGAGAAGAAGCTGAAGCTTCAGCGCGATCTTGCCCAGGCAGGCGGCCACGAAATGCGCGCCGAGATCGAGAGCCTGCGCGAGCGCGTTGCCGTGCTCGAGCGCCTCGCGACATCCGAAGACCTTCGTCTTGCCGGCGAGATCGAGCGGCTGCGCCAGCGCGACCGCGCCGAAGCAAGGGGCTAACCGATGGGCATGTTTGAGTTCATTCTTGGAATGACACTGATCTGCACGATCGGCGGCGTCGTCACCACCGCGATGCAGACCGGGAAAAGTCGCGCCGGAGCGCGGGCGATGGCGGCTGAAAACGAAGAAATGCGAGCCCTGATCGGCAATCTTCATGGAGAAGTCAGCAAGCTTCGCGACCGGGTGCGTGTCCTCGAACGCCTCGCCACCGATGGCGACCGCAACCTCGCCACTGAGATCGAAAGGCTGCGCCGCACGGAAACCAGCGCCGGCCTCTAGAGGATTATGTTGACGGCGCGGCGAACTGCGCCTGAGATGACTATTCTCCAGCCCTCCTTCGGGAGCGTTGGAGAAAGCGCCCGGGGTCAAGGGCTTTGGCGACCGCTGCCTCGACCGGCAGGGGTTCGTTGAAGGCCTCCGAGGCTGAAAGCTCGGCGAGTAGCGGCGCCCAAAGAAAGCCGCGCGCTCCGAGCCCGCCGACAAGGCGGACGCACTGCAAAGGCGCCGGATCGGCATCCGGCGCCTTTTCATTTGTGCTGGGCGGAGCGCCGCAGAACGGAAACCGGTCCTGTGTCGTGGCGCGGATCGACGCGCGCGAGACCAGCGGCCCCGGATCGAGACCCGGCCGCAGCCGCGCCAGCGTTTCAAGGTTCTTCGCCCGCGCCGCACCGCTCGTCTGAGGTTCGCCGTCGGCCGCCTCGAACGTCGCGCCGAACACCAGCTGTCCGAAGGCCTCGACCGCATAGCCGCCATCGGCGATGGCGCCAGGCGCGCCGGAAGACCGTGCGCATTCGAGCTGGCCGAGCCGTCCCGTCAGCGGGGGCGCCTCAAGGCCCTCGATGTCCGGCGCGCCCATGCCTGCGCACACAAGCACGAGATCGGCCGCGATCTCGTCGAGCGAACGGACCGTCGTATTGAACCGCAGCGTCGCGCCCGCCAGCAGCCGGGGCAGGGCCTGCGAAGGCCGCACCGCAATTGCGCCGAGATGGCGAAGTCCTGCGGACGCATTCTCCTTATCGACCGCCTGCAGGATCGCCTCATCGAGCGGCGGATCCGCCAGCAGCTTCGCGAACCGCTGTTCCTCTTTCTCGCCGCGCGGACGATGCAGCGCGTTGAGCCTCTGCGCCGCCTCCGGCTCCAGCGCCGCATAGAAGCGGCGCGCGTAGAGCCACGCCTCGATCAGTGCGCGCGCTTCCGGCGTGTCCGCCGCATCGAGCCGTGGCATGACCAGCGCAACAGGATTGCCGCTCGCCTCGGCGCCGGGCGCAGCCCCACGATCGAAGACCGTCACCTCGCATCCGCGATTCAGGAAAGCATGAGCCGCACACGCCCCCGCTATGCCGGCGCCGATAACGGCGACCCGCTGGCGTCCTCTTCCCCCGAACGGGGGAGGTGCAACGCTTGCTGAAGGTTGGGCGGTCGGGATCGGGTGGGGGGCGACTCTATCGGTTGATCGAGAGGGCGGTCCCCCACCTGTTCCGCTCTCGTGGCTTCCATCTTGCGCGCTGCTCCTCCCCCGTTCGGGGGAGGAAGAGAGTCGCGCCTCCAGCCTCTCCCTCTTCCTCCCATGCCCCGGCTTCTTTTCGACTACGAACCCTGCCGCCTCGAGATTCCTCCGCACATCGCCGGCGACAGTGTAGGTCGCCGCCCGGGCGCCTGGCGCTGACAGACGCGCAACCTGCGCCATCGCTTCCGCCGACCACATGTCCGGGTTCTTCGACGGCGCAAACCCGTCCAGGAACCACGCATCGATGCTCGCCTGCGCTTGCGGCAGGGCGGCCGCAATGTCATCGACGAAAAGCGTCAGCGTCAGCCCATCGCCAAGCGCGATACGCTGCACGCCACGCGCCCGGTCCGGCCACCGCGCCAGCAACTCGCCCGACAGCTCGCCCAGCTCCGGCCACAGCGCATACACGCGCGCCGCATCGCCTGCGGACATCAGCGCGCCTTCGAAGGAGAGGTAGTCGAGCCGCGCGCCGGACGACGGCCGATGCCGCCGCCACAGATCCCACGCCGCCAGCAGGTTCAGCCCTGTCCCGAACCCCAGTTCGCCAATGGCGAAGCGCTCATGCCCCCGCCACGCCTCCGGCAGGCCACAGCCTTCGAGGAAGACCACGCGCTTTTCCGACAGGCCGTCGCCCGAGAAATAGACATCGCCATGGTCACGCGAATGCGGCGCGCCGGAAGCGAAGTCGAGATCGGGCAGGGGCGGCAGACGCGGCATGCGCGCGGGTGTAGCAGCTTTTATCGAGGTCGCATGGGGCTCAAAAACCGCTCGACCTCCCCAATTTTTCCGGGAGCCGGGAAAAAAGATTCAGCGTGCACTCAAGGCGCTGGCGGGACTCTGCGCAGAAAAGATGGCGAAGTTATCCTACACCGCGATTCCTGAGGGAGAATGCCTCCATCGCTCCGGCAAGGAGGGCGGCTGCGCACTGTTCAACAGCGCCGGGGCGATGCGTAGCGAGCGTGGAGCCCCATCCGGCCTTTCACAGGGATGGGATCACTCAGCCCCCGTGAACG
>DATBNA010000428.1:0-11129 GCA_036554545.1 Hyphomonadaceae bacterium | reverse complement strand
TCCGTCGCGCGCGCGAGGGTTTCCTCGTCCATGCCCTCGCCGGTGTCCGCAAGGGCGATGACGACATAGTTCGTGCGGGGAAGCGCGTCCTCGGGGCTCGCCTCCTGTTCCCGTACCTCTATGCCGATCGCGCCGCCGTTCGGCATCGCATCGCGAGCATTGACCGCGAGGTTGAGCAGCGCGAGCTCGAGCTGGTTGGCGTCTGCCGTCGCCGGACGGACTTTGTCGCGCACCTTCACTTCGACGGTGATCGTCGGACCGATCGTACGCTGCAAAAGATCCTGCAGGCTGCTTACGAGACGCGGGATATCGACTGCTTCGATCTTCAGGTCCTGCCGGCGGGCGAACGCAAGCATGCGCTGGATCAGCGAAACGCCGCGCTCGGCGCCCTGCGTGGCGTTGTCGACGAGCTGCATCACCCTTGGGTCGTCCGGCAGGCGCTTGCGAAGCAGTTCGAGGCTGGAGAGCACCGCCATCAGCAGGTTGTTGAAGTCGTGCGCGACGCCGCCCGTGAGCTGACCGATCGACTCCATCTTCTGCGCCTGGAAAAAAGCCTCCCTGGCCTGCTCCAGTTCCTTTTGTGCGGCCACGCGCTCGGTGATGTCGCGCGTGATCTTGGCGAAACCGATGATCTCGCCATCGTCGTTGAGGATGCGGTCGATGACGACGTGCGCGCGGAAGCGCTCGCCATTCCTGCGGACCCGCCACCCTTCCTTCTCGTAGCGGCCTTCGCGCGCGGCGGTCTGGAGCGCCGTCACCGGTTCGCCGGCCTCGCGATCCTCAGGCGTGTAGAAGCGGGAGAAATGCTGGCCGACGATTTCATCGGCCGTGTAGCCCTTGATGCGGTAGGCGCCAGAATTCCAGTTTGTCACATGACCCGTCGGATCGAGCATGTAGATCGCGTAGTCGGTGACGCCCTGGACAAGCAGGCGGAAGCGTTCTTCCGACTGGCGCAATTCCTCACGTGTACGTTTCTGCTGGGTGAAATCGCGCGTGATCTTGGCGAATCCGACGAGACGGCCATCGGGCGAAAGGACTGGGTCGATGATGACATGGGCCCAGAAGCGTGAACCGTCCTTGCGGACGCGCCAGCCTTCATTCTCGAAGCGGCCTTCGCGTGCAGCGATGTCCAGTGCGAGCTGGGGGCGGCCCGTGCGGCGGTCTTCCTCGGTGTAGAATTGCGAGAAGTTCTTCCCGAGGATCTCGTCGGCCGTGTAGCCCTTGGCGCGCTCCGCGCCTGCATTCCAGCTTGAGATCACTCCGACGGGGTCGAGCATGTAGATCGCGTAGTCGGTGATCGCCTCCACGAGGAGACGAAAGCGCGCGTCATCGGACGGCATCCCCGCCGATGCTGCTTCGCCAAGTGAGGCAGCGGCCTCCTTCACCCGACGTCCCGTTTCATTCCAGAGGGCATCATGCCTCCCCGATCCCTCATGTCATCAATAGGCGGGCCGCGCACAGAGACCCCGCCCGTACCGCGCGGCAACCAAGCAGGACATAGGCTGTTTGCCCATAGAGCCAAATACCGGCCCCGCCCCGCAACCTGCCCGGCCGGGCAAACATGGAAAAAGCCCCGCCGGACGGGCCGGCGGGGCTTCCTCAGTCGCGTTGTGGGCGAAGCCTTACTGCTTCTGGCCCGTGGCGCCTTCGACCATGGCGGCCGTGCCGGCGTCTGCCTTCGGAGCAGCGGCGGCCTGACCAGATGCACGCATCTGCTGCATCATCTGCATTGCCTTGGCCATTTCAGGCTTCGAGAGCGCGCCGTCCTTGTCCGCATCGACCATGGGCAGGTACTGCACCACGGGCTTGAAGCGCGGGTCGTTGCGGAACTCGGCAGCCGTCAGCTTGCCGTCGATATTGTCGTCCAGCGCGCCGAAGGTGACGTTCTGCTGCAGCTCGCGGAACCACTCGTCGTGGCGATCCTTGACGGTCTCGTTCTTGAAGCGGAAGCGGAAGAAGGTGAACAGCATCTCTTCCGAGGTCTGCTCGCCGAAGGTGACGTTCTTCTTCGGATCGGGGTTGAACGTGTTGCCTTCCGAGTTGTCGTAGATGTAGTCGGCGATCAGCAGCGAGCCTTTCGGAACTTCGAGCAGGCCATCGAAGTGATACTCACGCTGCCAGGCGAAGTCGTAGCGCGGCTGGTTGAGCAGCAGCTTCTCTTTGCCGTCCGGGTAGCGGATGCGCAGCTTGGTCGAGTAGCAGCGCGAGTGGCAGTGCGGCTGCGTCCCGAAGATCAGGATGTCCTGCGGGATCTCGATATACGCCGTCTCGTGGTGACGCTCGGCGCCGGCCGGGATCTCGAGCGAGAAGTCGGTGATCGACGCCTGGCGCAGGATGTATTTCGGCTCTTCCTTGTAGAAGTAGTAGCCGGCTTCCGTCTTGTCGGTGAGCGCCTTGCCGGTGGCGGTGTAGTGCATTTGCCACGCGAAGGAGCCGCCCGGAGGCAGGTAGATGCCGGTCTCGTCGGGCGTCAGGTTGGGGGCGCCGCCAGGGCCGTAGCCGCCGAGGGCAACGTTCCACGAGAAGCCGCGGCCGTTGGCGTTGACCTGAGGGATCCAGCCGGCGAGCGCGTGGTGCACGCTCGGCGAGGCGTTGGCCCAGGCAACCGCCTTCAGCCACTTGCCTTCGGTTAGGCCAGTCGCCTTCGAGCGGTCCTGATAGTCGATGATGCCGGAGGCCGGGACGTCGAAGTCCGGAACCTGCAGGACGAGGTCGGGCTCGCCCAGCGGCCATTTCGGAGCGGGCTTGGCGGCGGTCGGCAGCGGGTCTTCACCCTCGCCGCGTGGCGCGCCAGCCTCGATCCAGTTGACGACGGTCGTTAGCTGCGCGTCGGAGAGGCGCATGTCATCGGACCATTTCGAGCCATGGCTGTCGGAGTGATAGGGAGGCATGCGGCCAGTGCGCAGGGCCTCGCGGATCATCGGCGCGAAGCCTTTGACGACTTCGTACTTGTTCATCGCGAACGGGCCCATGCCGCCTTCGGTGTGGCAGACAATGCACTTGTTCGCGAGGATCGGGGCGACGTCCTTGGCGTAGGAGATCTTCTTGAAGTCCGCCGCCTTCTTGCGGGCGGGAATGTCGATCGCCGTGCCTTTTACTTTCGCCTCGAGGACTGGAGCAGCCTTGCCGGCGAGGACGGCGTCGAGCGCTGCAGCGAGCGTCGCATTCTTGTTTTTCTTCTGCGCGAAGCTCTCATCGATCGGGCCGTGATAGGCGACGGTCCAGGTCTTCGGGTCGACGACAAAAGCTTCGCCTGTGGTCGTCACTCCGAGCGAGCGTCCGACGAGCTGGAGACGGTCAGCGAGGACCGGAATGTCGGCCGAGCCGGGAATGCCTTCGAACTTGGCGTGGTTCGACTTGAGACCGGAGTCGAGCATCATGAACTCGACATTCTTGCCCTTGTAGGCGTCGCGAACTTTCGCAAGTGCGGCCTTCGCCTTCGCGGAAGTCGCATCGTTGTCCATCGCGGAGACGATGACGATCGCGGCGGAGTTCTTGTAGTAGTAGAGTTCGTGGCCCATGCCCGTCTGGTCGGGGAGCATGAAGTTCTCGGCCTTGGAGCCCGCGAGCTTGTTCTCGGTTGGCGCTGCCGTGGCGGCCAGTGCGAGCGCGGATACAGCGCCTGCCAGGCCCAGCCCGAGCAGACCAATCTTGTAAGACTGCCTCATGGATTCTCTCCCCAATTCGCAGAGTTGGCGGACAATGATCCCAGTTGCCGCAAGCGGCAACAGGGCGCCGTTACGGCGCCTGTGCCCCAAATGTAGAAAAACTCTTCACGTTGCTGGGAGTACCCGCACGTTTCCGGTCCCTATCACTGCAAGCCGAAGCCGGCAGATTCGAAGATAGATGTCGCCTCCGGAGACCCCAGGAAGGCGAGGAACCCCTTGCCCGCGCGCGCGCCTTTTCCGGGCACGATAGCGGCTGGATAGGTGACCGCCGTGTGGCTGCCGGGCGGGAATGTGGCGACGACAGTGACAGCGGCGCCCGCTGCCCTGGCGTCGGTAGCGTAGACGATGCCGGCGGCGGCTTCGCCCTGCTCGACGAAGCGGAGCGCAGCGCGGACGTTTTCGGTGCGGGCGGTTTCAGCTTCGACGCCGGCCCAGGCGCCGAAATGCTCGAGGGCTTCTTTCGCGTATTTGCCGGCCGGAACGCTGTCCGGATTCGCGATGGCGAGCTTGCCGCCCTTGAGCGCGGCCTTGAGATCCATGCCGTTCCTGATCTCGACGGTGATGGGTTTGTCGGCGGGAGCGATGAGCACCAGAGTGTTGGTGAGGAGAGTTGCGCGCGTCGCCGGGTCGATGAGTTTGCGCTCGGCGAGATAGTCCATCCAGGCTTCGTCGGCGGAGATGAAGATGTCGACTTCGGCCCCCTGCCCGATCTGGCGGGAAAGTTCCGATGAAGCAGCAAAATTGAGTACCGGGGCGGGATGGCCTGCGGCGACATAGCTCTCACCAATGGTCTTGAGGACGTCGGTGAGGCTGGCGGCGGCGAAGACGCGGACGGGCGCCTCCGGCGCGGCGGCGGGGGGCGCGGCTACTTCTGTCGGACGGCACGAGACGATCATCGCTGCGGCCATACCCGCAAGCGCAAGACGGCGAGTTTTCATGTCAGTCCTTCAGAGCGCGTGCGTCTTCACCACCGCCCAGGCCGTCGTGCCTTCTTCCAAACGAAGCTCGGCGAGCGCCTCAGGCGTTATGCGTGATGAAATATAACCCACGCGTGTGGCGATGGAAACCAGGGCCGATCCGTCGGGCTCGCGGACGATGGAGGCGATGCGGCCTTCCCAGACATTGCGGGCGGAAAGACCCTGCGGCTGCTGTGACGCGATGAGCACGCTGTCGGCCCGTACCCAAACCCCGCGGCGACCATCGACGCCGGCAATGGCGGACGCATCGACGCGCGTGCCGAGGTCGCGGGTGTCGAGCAAGCCGGTGAATTCGGCCGAGCGCATGACAGCGGCGGCGGGGCCGTGAGCGATGACCCTGCCGTCCTTCAGCGCGACAACCTGGTCAGCGAGTTCGACGGCGTCCTCGATCTGATGGGTGACGACCATCATGGGCAGGCGCTGTGCGGCGGAGACCTCGCGCAGTAGCGCGAGAAAGGCGCGGCGGCGCTTGCCGTCGAGAGCAGCGAAGGGCTCATCGAGCAGGAGGAGTTCCGGCGCGGAGAGCAGCGCGCGTGCGAGGGCGACGCGGCTCTTTTCTCCACCGGACAGATTGCGGACGGGACGGTTAAGAAGATCAGAGATGTCGAGGCGCTGCGCCATCTCGTCGATCACGGGCACAACCCGGTCAGCGGGGCGGCGGCGCTCGGCATAGGCGAGATTGCCGCGCACGGTGAGATGCGGAAACAGGCGCGCGTCCTGGAAGACGAGGCCGATGCCGCGCTGGTGCGGCGCGATGCGCTCGCGCTTCGTGACGTCATCGAGCACGCGGCCGTTCCATCGGACAATGCCGCCCTCGAACCTGTGCAGACCCGCGATGGCGGAAAGGAGCATCGACTTGCCGGCGCCGGACGGGCCGAAGATGGCGGTGATACCGTCGGCAGGCGCATCGAACGATGCTTCGAGAAGGAATGCGCCGCGTCGGACCGTGGCGTTGTCCAGGACAAGGCTCACGCTTCGAGCCTCCTGCGCGCGTAGCGCTGGATCAGTTCGGCGATGGCGAGGCCGGCGATGGCGGCGGTCATCGAGATCGCGGCTAGACGAAGGGCCAGTGCTTCGCCGCCTGGGGTCTGTAGGGCGGAATAGATGGCGAGCGGCAGCGTCTGGGTTTCGCCGGGGACATTGGAGGCGAAGGTGATGACGGCGCCGAATTCACCGAGGCCTGCAGCGAAGGCGGTGACTGCGCCAGCGAGCACGCCGGGCCAAGCCAGAGGAAGAGCCAGCGACCAGAAGCGGTCCCACGGGCTGGCGCGAAGAACGGAGGCTGCTTCGAACAGGCCGCGGTCGGTGGCTTCGAACGACAGGCGGATGGCGCGGACCATCAACGGGAAAGCCATCACGGCGGTGGCGAGGGCGGCGCCTTCGGCGGTGAAGGCGAGCTGGATGTCGAAGGTGGATTCCAGCCATGAACCGATCGGGCCGCGGCGGCCGAAGGCAAGAAGCAGAAGGAAGCCGACCAGCACAGGCGGAAGGACAAGCGGCAGGTGGGCAATGGCGTCCACCACCGCCTTGCCCGGGAAATTCGGCCTGGAGAGCACCCAGGCGAAAGTGATCGCGATGGGGAGGGAAAAGATCACCGCCCTCCCCGCCACGCCCAGGCTTGTCGCCAGGATCGTCAGTTCTTCCGCGCTCAACATGGCGGGCAACATGCTGCGGCGCGTGACCGTCCTCAAGAGCGTTCTTTTTCGGCGCGTATAACGGCGGCGCGATGGATGACAGCGAGGGGAGAACCTGCTTCATGCGCGCCATGCCGGACGTGACGCTGAAAATCACCGAGCTTGGGGCGCAAGGCGACGGCGTTGCGGAGCATGACGGCCGGAAAGTGTTCGTCCCCCTCGCCTTGCCCGGCGAAACGGTAAGGGCGGAGCTTGCCGGGGACCGGGCGCGCGTCACGGAAATCGTCGAGGCGGCGCCGGGCCGGATGGCCCGTCGCTGCAGCCACTACGGCGACTGCGGCGGATGCTCGTTGCAGCATATGCCGGAAGCCGACTATCTGGAGTTCAAACGCAGGCAGGTTGTCTCCGCCCTTTCTTTCCAGAAGATCGACGCAACGGTCGATGCCGTTGCGACGATCGCTCCGCGTACACGGCGCCGGGCCGCGTTTGCGGCGGCGCGCGTCGGCAAGTCGGTCGTGGTTGGCTTTCATGGCCGGCGCAGCCATCACATCGTGCCGATCAGGGATTGCGCCGTGGTGACGCCGGGCGTTCTGGCCCTGTTGCCGAGCCTGGATCAGCTCGCGGCGATAGCAGCCCCGCCGAAGGATGCGCTGACGATCACGGTCACCGAGACAGCAACAGGGTTCGACGTCTCGATGACTGGCGTCGCCAGGGGTTTTTCAGCGGATGCGCGCGTGAAGCTGGCGCAGCTTGCCGGGGGACTCGGCATCGCTCGGCTTTCGATCAACGGCGAAGTGGCGCTTGAGCGAGCCGCGCCAGTGATACGCGCAGGCGCTGCGCACCTGACGCCGCCGCCAGGAGGATTCCTGCAGGCGTGCGAACCATCGGCAGCGGCGATGCTGAAGCTGGTGCAGGAGGCGGTCGGCGACGCTCGGCGCGTGGTCGACCTGTTTTCAGGATCAGGAACTTTCTCGCTGCCTATTGCATCAACGGCGACAGTGCATGCGGTGGAAGGCGAAGAGTCGGCGCTAGCGGCGCTTGATCGCGCGGCGCGGCGCGCCACGGGCCTCAAGCCGGTGACGACAGAGAAACGCGACCTGTTTCGCCGGCCTCTGACCAAAGACGAGCTGAAGCGTTTCGATGCAGCCGTGATCGATCCGCCGCGCGCGGGCGCAGAGGCGCAAACACGGCAGCTCGCGCGCGCCAGCCTCAAGCGCGTGGCGATGGTTTCCTGCAATGCGGGAACATTCGCACGCGATCTCCGCCTGATGATCGATGGCGGTTGGCGTGTGAAGCGTATCACGCCGATCGACCAGTTCATCTGGTCGCCGCATATCGAGATCGTGGCTTCGCTTTCCAGGTAGACGCATTGGCGCCGCCTGCCCGGCCTGCTACCGCCGCGGCGATGATCGCCTCGCTTGTCCTTCTTGCCATCGGGCTTGCCGCCGACGCCTTCGCCGTCGCCATCGGCAAGGGCGCTGCGGCGCGCACGCGCGTGTTGCAGACGGCGCTGACGGTCGGCCTGGCGTTTGGCGCGGCGCAGGCGGCGGCGCCGCTGCTGGGCTGGTCGCTCGGCGTTGCCTTTGCCGGCCTGATCGACGCCTGGGATCACTGGATTGCGTTCGGTCTGCTGTCGCTGATCGGCGCCAAGATGATCTGGGAAGGAAACAGGAACGACCCGCCCGGCGAGGCCAGCGATCCGGGGCAAGAAATATCGGCGACGGGCTGGACGCTGTTCGGCCTTGCAGTTGCGACAAGCATCGATGCGGCGGCAGCCGGGATCACGCTGCCGACGCTAGGCGCGCCAATCCTGCTCAGCGTCGGCCTGATCGGAGGAGTGACCTTCGTGCTCAGCTTTGCTGGCGTGTGGATCGGGCGGACCGCATCGCGGGCGCTTGGATCGAATGCCGAGATCATCGGCGGGCTCATACTGATCGTGATCGGAGCGAAGGTGCTGATCGATCACAGAGCCTTCGGTTGAGCGATTTCCGGCTGAGCCTTGAGGCGCGACCAGAGCAGCGGGGCCCGCCAGGCGGCCCAGGCAGCAACAACGACGTTGCCCAGGACAAGGACAAGCACCGCGAGGACAATGGCAAGCGGCCGGCTAGGCTCCATCATCAGGATCAGCGAAGCGGCGAAGAAGAAGCCCAGATAGAGGTCGATGAAGGTGACGATGCCCCATGGCAGGGCCAGCATCGCGCCGCCCTCTTCGGTTATCACGCCGATGAGCGACGCCCAGAGGATGGCGCCGGCGAGAACAAGGCCAAGGACGGCGGCGGTTATTCGATAGGCAATCATGCACCTGCTACGCAGCCGCCAATCCGCCGGTTCACTCTTGCCGCGCCGGAGAACCCGGCTATGCGGAGCGTGAATGCTTCCGAAGTCAGACCTCCCCATCGAGGACGTGATCCCGCAGATCGCCGAGAGCCTGCGGAACCATGTGCGCCTCGTGATTTCCGCCCCGCCGGGCGCGGGCAAGACGACACGCGTGCCGCTGTCGCTGCTGGAAGAGGCGTGGCTGGCCGGACGCAAGCTGATCCTTGTCGAGCCGCGGCGGATCGCGGCGCGGGCGGCGGCCGAGCGCATGGCGGCGACGCTTGGCGAGAAGGTGGGCCAGACCATCGGCCTTCGCTCCCGCCTCGATGTGCGGACGTCAAAGGAGTCGCGCATCGAGGTCGTCACCGAAGGCGTCTTCAGCCGGATGATCCTGTCAGACCCGGCGCTCGAAGGGATCGCCGGCGTGCTGTTCGACGAGTTTCATGAGCGATCGCTGGACGCAGATGAAGGGCTGGCGTTTGCGCTCGACAGTCAGGCCGTGCTGCGTGACGACCTGCGCATCGTGCTGATGTCGGCGACCCTGCCGGGCAATCTCACGCAGGAGTTCTTCGAGGCCCCGGTGGTGGAGAGCCTCGGGCGCGCATGGCCGGTGGAGACGCGCTATCTCGGCTACGATCCGAAGCTGCGGATGGAGGAACAGGTCGCGGCGGGCATCCGGCAGGCGCTGCGAGAGGAGACAGGATCGATCCTGGCTTTTCTTCCCGGCGTGGCGGAGATCCAGCGCACCGCAGACCGGATCGGGCCGGTTGCCGACAATGTGCATGTGACGCCGCTCTATGGCGCGCTGTCTCCCCAGGAGCAGAACGAGGCGATCGCGCCGCCTGCCAAGGGTGTACGGAAGGTCGTGCTTGCGACCGATATCGCAGAGAGCGCCCTGACCATCGAGGGGGTGCGCGTGGTGGTCGATTCCGGATTTGCACGTGTGCCGCGGTTCGACCCGCAGCTTGGAGCGTCGCGGCTGGAGACAGTGCGGCTGGCGGTCGCGAATGCAGACCAGAGGCGTGGACGCGCGGGACGGACAGGTCCGGGCGTCTGTTACCGGCTGTGGCGCGAGGCGGAGATGCGCGGCTTCGCGGCCTCGCCCTCGCCCGAGATCGACAATGCCGACCTGACGGGGCTGGCGCTCGATCTTGCACGATGGGGAGCGAAATCGCCCGCGGATCTGCGCTGGTTGAACCCGCCGCGGGAAACGGCGTGGAGACACGCACTGCGGATCCTGACATCTGGCGGCGCGATGACATCGGACGGGGAGTTGACCGCGCTGGGCAAACGGCTGGGCGATCTCGCCCTGCCGCCGAGGCTGTCGCTGATGGTGTTGCGGGCGGCTGAACGGGGCGAGGCGCAGCTTGCCTCTGAGATTGCGGCGCTGATGAGCGAGCGGGACCTCGGCGGCCGTTCGGCCGATATTGACGAGCGGCTGGGGCGATTCAGGAACGAGAATGGCCAGCGTGCGCGGGCGATGCGCGATCTTGCTGCGCGATGGGCCAGGTCCGCAGGCGGCGGAAGGAGTTCAGGCGCTTCGGCCGGTGCGGTGCTGGCGCTCGGGTTTCCCGAACGCATCGCGCGGACACGTGGCGGCGCTCCGGGTCGCTTTGTGCTGGCGGGCGGACGCGGAGCGATGCTGGATGAGACCGATCCGCTGGCGCGGCAGACGTGGCTGGCCGTTGCAGATATGACCGGCGCGGGACCCGACCTGCGCATCACACTGGCGGCGCGGATAGCGGAAGACGACGCGCTGGAGATCGGTGGCGTCGAGACCCGGGAAGAAGCGAAGTACGATGCGACTGCGCGGCGCGTGCGAGCGAGGCGCACGCGGAGACTGGGCGCCATCGTACTGGAAGAGACGCCGCTGCCTTCGCCGCCGAAAGAGCTGGTGCGTGAGGGATTGTTGGAAGCAGTGCGCGAGCACGGACTTGATATCCTGCCGAATGCGGACGCCTTGAACTCCCTGGTCGCACGTATCGCGCTGCTGGCGAGTGCAGTCGGCGATCCGTGGCCGAAGGACTTCCGGCAGGCATTGATCGAGCGGCTCGATGAATGGCTCGGGCCACTTTTTGATACGGCGTCCTCGCTCGATGCGATCGATGGCGGCGCGCTGGTGCATGCGGCGGTTGCGCTGCTGGAGTGGCCGTTGCCGCGCGAACTCAATCGCCTGGCGCCGACGCACTGGGAGACGCCAGCCGGAAAGCGCGTGGTGATCGACTACGCGGCCGAGGGCGGACCGCGCGCAGAGTGCAAGGTCCAGGAGGCTTACGGGCTATCTGTGCACCCGGCGGTTGCTGACGGAAGGACAGCGCTGACGCTGGCGCTTCTCTCCCCGGCGCAGCGCCCTGTGGCGGTGACGAAGGACCTGCCGGCCTTCTGGCGCGGGGGCTATCACGACATGCGCAAGGACATGAAAGGCCGCTATCCAAAGCACGAGTGGCCTGAAGATCCGGCATCCGCAAAACCCACCAGCCGAGCCAAACCAAGAGGCCAATAAACGTTGCGGAAGCCTAACATGGCGAAAAACC
>DATBNA010000279.1:0-2882 GCA_036554545.1 Hyphomonadaceae bacterium | reverse complement strand
AAGAGGGATTTCTGCGCCGCCGTCGTGCCCGTGCGCACGATCGACCAGTTGCGCAGGATGAAATCCTGGATGCAGGAGCGGATCCACCATGTCGCGTATGTGGACAAGCGGAGTTCACGCTCCGGCTCGAAGCGTGCGGCGGCGAGCATCAGCCCGACATTGCCTTCCTGCACGAGGTCGGACATCGGAAGGCCGTATGTGCGGAAACGCGTCGCGATCGCAACGACGAGACGCATGTATGCGGTGCAGAGCTCATGCAGCGCATCTTCGTCCTGTTCCTCGCGCCAGCGGCGCGCGAGATCGAGTTCCCTGTCGCGATCGAGCAGGGGAGCCGACATCGCCCTTTTTACGAACCTCCGATCAGCGCCGGTTGAGGTTACGTCGGGCGTTGCCATTGTGTGCTCCCGAATTTCACCCCGGTGCGACGCTGAAATAAGCGTCCGTCCACGGACGCTTTTGGCGCGCCCGGAGGAACAAACCCTCCGGCGTCCGAGCGGTTCCCGCTCACGGAAAAAAAGTCAGCTGAATGAAACGGAGATAGATGACACTTGATCGAAGTGAAGGAGCGCCGTGAAAAGACCCCTTCAAAATCAAAGCCCGGCCGCAAAGCAAAAGAGGCGCCCCGAAGGACGCCTCTTTCTGTTCTCAGGTCTCGACCTCAGGCCGCTTTCAGGCGGCCCGTTTCGCCAGCGATTTGGAGAGCTTCTCCACAGCATCGGCGTGCTTGATGTTCTCGACCGCCGCAAGTTCGCGGGCCATGCGGTCCAGCGCGCTTTCATAGAGCTGGCGCTCGGAATAGGACTGGTCCGGCTGGTCCTCGGCGCGGTGCAGGTCGCGAACGACCTCCGCGATCGAGATCAGGTTGCCGGAATTGATCTTCGCTTCGTATTCCTGGGCGCGGCGCGACCACATCGTGCGCTTGATGCGGGCCTTGCCGCCCAGCGTCTTCAATGCATCGCCCACGACGCGG
Source organism: Hyphomonadaceae bacterium (assembly GCA_036554545.1). Lineage (GTDB taxonomy): Bacteria > Pseudomonadota > Alphaproteobacteria > Caulobacterales > Hyphomonadaceae > UBA7672. The sequence continues at coordinate 1,912 of DATBNA010000279.1, read as the reverse complement.
GCCGAGGCCAGCGAACGCATGCCCGAGGACGCCGCCTTGTTGGTCGGAACGCGCAGGATCAGCTTGTCCTGCTCGAACGCAACCACAAAGACTTCCAGCTTCATGCCGGCCACATTCTGGGTCTCGACCGCCGTCACACGGCCAACGCCGTGCGCCGGATAGACGACGTGCTGTCCAACGTTGAACAGGCCTTCAACCACTTTGGCCGGTTGCTTCTTCGCCATTCGATAATCACCCTCTTACTCGCACACATAGGGTCACAAGTTCGGGCTGCCCCATACTTATGGGTGCGACCAAAATGGTTGTGACCTGTTGCGTTTTGCGTTCGCCCGTCGGCGAAGATCAATGCTTAGCACAATTGTAAGAAATATCAACCGGTTGCTGCAGGCGCCGTTACGCAAACCACTGATTTTCCAACGATTTGCGGCATTTCGTCCCAGCCTGAATCGGCCAAAACTCAGCCCTGGCCGCCCGGTTTGGGCGAGAACAGGGTCGCCAGCTTGCCCTTGACCTTGGCGTAGTCGTCCGCGTCGGCCGGGGGGGTGCCCTTGACCGTAATGTTCGGCCAGACCTTGGCATATTCAGTGTTCAGCTTGAGCCACTTCCCGTCCGCATCGTCCTCGGTGTCCGGCACAATGGCCTCCACCGGGCATTCCGGCTGGCAGACCCCGCAATCGATGCACTCTTCCGGGTGGATAACGAGGAAATTCTCACCCTCGTAGAAGCAGTCCACCGGACAGACTTCCACGCAATCCATGTATTTGCAGCGGATGCACGCGTCAGTGACGATGTAGGTCATTCAGGTGGGCCAGCTCTGTTCAGGGCCGCGACATGAGGCCGGACCGCCGGGATGTCAATTGAACCGGCCCTTCAGCCGCACTGATCCTGTTCAGCCGGCATAGAGCGCCTTCCAGACCACCACTACTCCCCAGTGGATGATCACGGCGGGCCAGATTGACCCTGACCTGATGCGGGAAAGGGTGCAGGCCAGTCCCAGCCAGGCGATGAGGCCGAGGAACCTCGGGTCTAGGAACTCCGGCCGTCCGAAGGGGAGCTGCAGGATCGTCTGCAGCGGATGCCAGGCGATGTAGGCCAACAGCGAAATCACTGCGCCGATAGGCGCTCCCTTCCGCAGCCATCCGCGGAACGCCAGTTCCTCTCCCATCACGGGAATAAGGAAGGCCGACAGCGATATGGCAAAAACCTGATCGCGCGACACCGGCCGCAGCTCGAGCACGCCGGACTCTGCGGCCCATATGCCGGCCGCCACCACAACGAGAAAAAGGATCAGGCCTTCCACCGCTGCCCGAAAATCCGGCAGGCGCTTCAACCCCGAAAATATCTCCGACAGGATCGGGTTCGGGGTTGCCGGGCGGCTATCCTCGCTCACTGACTGACCTCGCATCGCCCCCGTCCACCGCCTCATAGCACAGGGCGGCTTCGGATGGCGGGCCCCTTCGCGAAGGCAGTGCAAGAATCCGCACAAGCTTGCGGCCGGAGGGCGCCGCAAAGCTCAGTATGTCGCCGGCCTCCACCGGCGTCGCCGGCTTGTCGATGCGCCGCACCTGACCGTCGCGCTCGATGCGGGCGCCGCTGGCTTCGATCGCCTCGGTTGCGGAGGTCCGCGCCTTGAAGAAGCGAGCGCGCCAGAGGAACACGTCCAGCCGCATCCGCTCTTCGGTCATGACGCCGCCTTGGGTGTGGCGGGTTGAGGCGGCGAAGGTTTTCGCGGGCGGGGCTTGCGCTTGCGGCGCTGGCGCTGCTGCGGTTGGGGAGCGACGAGGCTTGCGAGCGCTGCGAACGGTCCTGTTGGAATTGGCGACGGCCTGTCGGGCCGCGTCGCGTGCGGCGGCCTGACGGCGGCAAAGCGCCAGAGCTTCACGGCGCCGGTATCCTTGTCCTTTTCCGCGGG
>DATBNA010000249.1:0-3116 GCA_036554545.1 Hyphomonadaceae bacterium | reverse complement strand
GCCATCGGGCCTGTTCATGAGCGAATTTCTGATCATCACCTCGACCTTCGCGCGCGCCCCGCTTCTTGCAATCCTGCTGGCGTTCGGCTTGTTGATCGCCTTTGGCGCGCTTCTGTGGCGTTTGAGCACGGTTGCATTTGGAGAACCAACCGGCAGCTGCGCACCGACGAAGGCGCTCTACCTGCCGATGTTCGCGCACTTGGCGCTCGTCTTCACTGCTGGAATCTTCCTGCCGCCGGCCCTGGTGGCGTGGTTCCAGCAAGTTGCGGAGAGCCTCGGATGAGGCTCGCTGTTCTCACCGCAAACCGAACACCAGTCGCCGGACATAGGCCCTGGCCTCGCTTTGCGGTCACGGAAGATATCTGGCGCGCCGCGGGCGAGAAGCTTGCCGCAGGCGATCTCACGCTGTTTGGCCTCTGGGGGGACGCGGTCTGTGTTCACCTCGCCCTGCTCGATGAGCCGGCGCGCGGCATCGCGATCCTCAGTCTCGACTGTCCCGGTGGCCGCTTTCCGTCGGTTGGCGCATTGCACCCGCCTGCGATCCGGCTCGAACGCGCCATTCAGGATCTTTTCGGCTTTGAGGCTGTCGGCGCCCCCGATCCGCGCCCGTGGCTTGATCATGGCCGCTGGGATGCGCGCGCCCCGCTCGGGCGCCCACGCGATGACGTCCGCCGAGGTACGTACGCGTTTCTTCCGGTGGAAGGCGAAGGCCTGCACCAGATTCCCGTCGGCCCGGTGCATGCAGGTATCATCGAGCCCGGCCATTTCCGGTTCACTGCAAATGGCGACACCGTCGTGCGCCTGGAGGAGCGGCTGGGTTACGTCCACAAAGGGATCGAAGGCCTGATGGCGGGCGCAGACCTCGAACGCGGCGCCAGGCTTGCGGGCCGCACCTCGGGCGACAGCTCGGTCGCTTACGCTTTCGCCTTTGCAAGGGCCGCCGAGGCCGCGCTCGACATCGAGGCGCCGCCGCGCGCGCAGACGCTGCGCGGGCTGATGGCCGAGTTGGAGCGGCTGGCCAATCATTTTGGCGATATCGGCGCGATCTGCAACGACGCGGCCTTCGTACTCATGCACGCTCATTGCGCTGTGCTACGTGAGCGCGTGCTGCGAGCCTCGGACGCCTGCTTCGGCCACCGCCTGATGCGCGATGTCATCGTTCCCGGCGGAGTACTGCGCGACATCGATACGCCAAGTGCGGCTCAGCTTCGCAAACAAACCCGCGATTGGCGCCGGCGCTTCCGCGCACTGGTCGAACTCTATGATCGAGCGACATCCCTCGAAGACCGCACCGTCGCCACCGGCGTGCTCAAGCCGGAGCTTGCACGCCAGTTCGGCGCCGGCGGCTTTGTCGGCCGCGCCTCGGGTCGCGCCTTCGACGTGCGAACCATTTTCCCTTATCCACCCTATAACCACATCGCGCTGGAGCCGGCTCTACTCAAACAAGGCGATGTTGATGCTCGCGTCAGGATCCGCATCCGCGAGGCGGAGCGGAGCCTCGATCTCATCGAGAGATTTCTCGACGATTTGCCTCAAGGCCCGCTCAGCGTCGCAATCACGCCGCGCTCGGGCGAAGGCGTCGGGTTAGTCGAGGGCTTTCGTGGCGATATTCTCATCTGGCTGCGCCTCGACGCCAGCGGCGCTATCGAACGCTGCCATCTGCGCGATCCCTCTTGGTTCCAGTGGCCGCTGCTCGAAGCCGCCATCGAGGGAAACATCGTCGGCGATTTTCCGCTCTGCAACAAATCCTTCAACTGCTCCTATTCGGGACACGATCTTTAAGCGCCATGTGGAAATTGATCCTGCCCGCTGTTTTTCTTCCGCCCCTCACCGAACGGCGTCCCGCGTTCGAGGATCGCGAACTGGCGGAACTGGCCAAGCGCCTCGACAAGTCCGCGCGCAGGAAGCTCGGCCGATCGCTTTCCATCCGCCATATCGACGCCGGATCCTGCAATGGTTGCGAACTCGAAATTCATGCGCTCAGCAACGCCTTCTATGATCTTGAGCGGTTCGGCCTGCGGTTCGTCGCCTCGCCGCGGCATGCGGACGTATTGTTGGTGACAGGGCCGGTCACCAAGAACATGCGTGAAGCGCTCGAGCGCACGTACGACGTAACACCGACGCCCAAATGGGTCGTGGCCGTCGGCGATTGCGCAATCGACGGAGGAATGTTCACAACGAGCTATGCGGTAATTGGTGCAGTGTCGAAAGTCGTGCCGGTTGACCTGCATATCCGGGGCTGCCCGCCGCGGCCGGTGCAGCTTTTGGAGGGCCTGTTGCGCCTTCTTGAGCCCGACGCGAGAGTACGAAACGCCGAGACTTCTGGCTAGGCCGCGTTGGCTCACGCTGCAGTTTCCTGATTCAATGAAGGACAGTGTTGACCAAAAGATCGCGCAAACCCCACAAGGTTACGAACGACCGGATCGGGCCAACTCTGCCCTTCCAGCCTGCCGCAATGCACCGGCTCAATCTCGCAGAGAGCTGCCGTTTGCCAGTTTCCAAACCGACGCGCGCTGAGCCGCAGGCTCGTCGGGGATCATCCGCGGGGTCGGGCCTATCCGATCCTTCTAGCCTATTTCACTGGCGACACTTTGTAGGTCCAGGTCCAGCCATTGGCCTTGTCGGTAATGACGATCGTCGACGTTGCTGCGTTGACCGTCACGTCCTTCCCGGCCGCGGCCGGCATGCCGAAATAGGCAGTTGGTGGAATGAGGAGCGAGAAGTTTGCGGGCTCGGACTTTGCAGCCGCGCGATCCAGACCGCACTCCGTCTCTCCGAAGTAAGGAATCTCCGCTGTGGGATAATCGCGCTTCGCCTTGATCTCGACAGCCGGACCCATCGCATTCCCGAAGGCCGTGACAGTCAGGTGCTCATAAGCGCCGGTCAGGCGCGCGGGCCCGCACTTCGCGTCCGGCACAGGCGGTTGGGCTGTCGTCGGAGAATTGGCGAATGTCGGCGTTCCGACGACGGCATACTGGTTCTGGTCCCAGCTGAAGGCGAGTTGGAACCGGTCGTTGACTTTCGGCGAGAAGATGCTGCGCATCTGCCCTTTCCCGATCGTGGTCTTCTCGCTGGCGTGGACGCCGGTAACTTCATAGCGGACGACCTCGTAGCCC
>DATBNA010000194.1:0-2074 GCA_036554545.1 Hyphomonadaceae bacterium | reverse complement strand
CATCTTCCGTGATGGGCACGCCTGAGATGCGGTACTTCTGCATCAAGTCGAGCGCTTCGTAGATCCGGTTCGACGGCGCCAATGTGATCGGGTTGACGATCATGCCGCTTTCGGAACGCTTGACTCGATCCACTTCCGACGCCTGTTCGGGAATCGACAGGTTCTTGTGAATGAAGCCCAACGCGCCGAGCTGCGCCATGGCGATCGCAAGGCTCGACTCGGTCACCGTGTCCATCGCGGCACTCAGCAGCGGCACGCCCAATCTGATGTTGCGTGTCAGCCTGGTCGAAATGTCCACCTGGGTCGGCAGCACCGTGGAGTGTTGAGGGACCAGCAGGATGTCGTCGTAGGTCAGAGCCGTTGCGACCGCTGTTTCCGACGATGTGAGCGTCAGCGAAGGAGTCTTCAGCTCCATTCAGTTCTCCCTTGGCCCGCCGACTTGTCCGCCGTAGCGCAAGCGAAGGCGGAAGCCTTCGGCGGAGTCGGCTCTAGGCCGCCAGGCCGTGACATTTCTTGTACTTCTTTCCGCTTCCGCACGGACACGGGTCGTTCCTTCCTACCTTCGGCTCCTCGCGCCGGACCGTCTTGATCACGTCGTCGCCTCCGGTGCGTGCCGGACGGGGGCCGCCGCCCCGGCCGCCGGGAACGGGCACAGGCCCGTCCGAAGGCGGTGCCGCGTTGCGCGCACCCGCGAACGATGGAACGCTCTCGGCGCCCGGGTTGTTCGTCGTCATCGGCATCGCGCGCCGAGCGCGAGGCGCGGCAGGCGCCTCATCGTTGAGCACCGGGCGCAGCCAGAAGAGGTAGCGGACGATCTCTTCCTCGATGCGCGCCTTCATGTCCTGAAAGAGCGAGTAGCTCTCTTTCTTGTACTCGACGAGCGGGTCGCGCTGGCCGTACCCTCGCAGGCCGATCCCTTCCTTGAGGTGGTCGAGTGAGTAGAGATGGTCCTTCCACTGCTGGTCGACTATCTGGAGCATGATGTCGCGCTCGACCCGGCGGAGCAGTTCGCCGCCGACCATCCGGTCCTTCTCGTCGTAGCTGTTCTTCGCGAGCGCCCAGATAGCGTCCGACATCTCGTCAGGGCTCTTGTCCGACAACTGCAGGTTGTCCAGGGCCTGCGGATCGATGCCGAAGACCCTCGACGATTCGCGAATGAGGGCAGGGATATCCCATTCCTCGACATCCAGTGACTTCCCGGCGAATCGCTCGATCTGGTCTTCGAGAATCTCCTGCCCGAGCTCCAGCACGTACTCACGTGTATCGACGACGTCTTCTTCGGTGAGATGGATCGTGCCTTCGAGAATCTCCCGCCGCAGCGTGTACACGCTCTCACGCTGCTTGTTCATGACGTCGTCGTATTCGAGCAGGTGCTTGCGGACGGAGAAGTTCTGCGCTTCGACCTGCTTCTGCGCCCGTTCGATCGCACGGGTCACCATGCCGTGCTCGATCGGAACGCCTTCCTCCATGCCCAGCTTCTGCATCAGACCGGAGATCCGGTCAGAGCCGAAGATGCGCATCAGATCGTCTTCGAGCGAGAGATAAAAGCGGGACGAACCCGGGTCGCCCTGACGGCCCGCGCGGCCGCGAAGCTGGTTGTCGATGCGCCGAGCCTCGTGACGCTCGGTGCCCAGGATGTGCAACCCGCCAAGCGCGACGACCTCGTCGTGCTCGCCCTCGGTCTGTCGTTTGAAGTGCGAGAAGATACGCTCCCAGTCGGGGCGCGGCACTCGATAGAAGCCGTCGACGTGGAAGAAGTAGACGAACTCCTCGTCGTCTACGAATTTCTCTTCACCTTTCGGCAGGCGCTCGGCGATTTCCTCGGCCAGGCACTGTTGCCGCGCCATGTGTTCCGCATTGCCGCCGAGCAAGATGTCGGTGCCGCGGCCGGCCATGTTCGTGGCAATCGTGACCGCACCTTTACGGCCGGCCTGGGCCACGATCTCGGCTTCCTGGGCGTGGTACTTCGCGTTCAGCACCACGTGCTTGTCGGCGCTGCCGCCGGTCGTCGTCCCGCGCTTGAGGCCGCGGCGGTCGAGCATCGTCGACAGCTTCTCGGACTTCTCGATCGACA
>DATBNA010000189.1:0-2842 GCA_036554545.1 Hyphomonadaceae bacterium | reverse complement strand
GACCGGTCTCGTGCGACAGCCGCCGACATCGCCTCACTTGGTGCAAGCCTGGTGATTGATGCGGCCGGCCCCTTCCAGGGGGCTGATCTTTCCTTCGCACGCGCCTGCATCTCGGCAGGCGTCGACTATCTCGATCTTTCGGACGCCCGCGATTTTGTGGCGGCTTTTCCTTCGCTTGATGCCGAGGCGCGCACACAAAATGTACGCGCGATCACCGGCGCAAGCTCGACGCCGGCGCTGACGCACGCAGCGCTGGACCAGCTAACAAAAGGCTGGCGCCGAATCGATATGGTGCGTGCGGGCATCTCCGCAGGCAACCGCGCGCCGCGCGGCCTGTCGATGATCGAGGCGATCCTGAGCTGGACCGGCGCTCCGGTTCGAGTCTTCGAAGGCCGGCAATGGATCACCCGCGCGGGATGGAGCCGCACATTCAGTCATGCTCTGCCCGGCATTGGCCGACGGAGCTTTGCACTCGCTGAAACGCCAGACCTCGACCTGATCCCGGCGCGCTTCTCGCCTTGCGAAGACGGCGTCTTCACGGCGGGCCTCGAGCTTGGCGTCATGCACCGCGGCATGAGCGTCGTCGGCGGGTTGCGCCGTATCGGCCTTCTGAAGGATCTCCGGCCGCTGGCTGGCCTGCTTCAAAACCTGGCAATGCTCTTTGCGGCGTTCGGAACGGATCGCGGCTGCATGTTCGTCGAGGCCTGTGGGCGCGATGCGGAGAACAATCCGGTGCGAACCGAATGGACGCTGGTTGCACCGCCGGTAGAGGGTCCTTTCACGCCGACACTTCCTGCGTTGGTCCTCGCGCGACAACTTATCGCTTCGCGCAACCTCGGACCGGGCGCGCGCGCCTGCGCCGGCATTCTCTCGCTCGATGATCTGCAATCCGATTTTGCACGCCACGGTCTCACGACAGAGATCACGCTGGAGCGCCTGACAGGTGCATTCGAGCTGGCGCTTGGCAAGGACTTCGGGCGCCTCCCTGAAATCGTGCGCGAATCGCACAGGCAAGGCCGTGTCGCTCGCTTCCGTGGAACCGCGCGCGTCGATGGCCCGGCCTGGCTCGCCATGCTTCCGGCCTTTCTCTTCGGCCTGCCAAGATCCGCCAGGGCGGCGCCTGTCGAAGTTGAAAAGCGCCTTGTCGCTGGCGGCCGCGAAATCTGGAAGCGGAACATCGGCGGATCGCTGTTCCGGAGCGAGATTACCTATGTTCGCCCGGGCCGCGTGCGCGAACGATTCGGCCCTTTCAGCTTCGATCTCGATGTTGCTGCAGACGAACGGCGTCATACGATGACGATCGCGGGCTGGCGATTTGGGCCTATTCCGCTGCCGCGCGTCCTGGCGCCGAAATCAACCGCGATCGAAGCCGCTTCCGACGACGGGGTTTTCACGTTCGACGTGCCGGTCGTCTTGCCGTTGGCGGGACGGCTTACCCGCTATAAAGGAGAGCTCCGTCTCCTCGGTGCGGCGGAACCTCAGAAACAGGCGCAGGCTACATGACCCTCAAATCCGATCCCGGCAATTTCTTCGAAGACTTTGTCGTCGGCGACGAACTGGTGCACGCCACGCCGCGTACGGTCACCGAGGCGGACGCCGCGCTCTACGTCGGACTTACAGGCTCGCGGTATGCGCTGTACTCTGCAGACACATTCGCGCAGGACTGCGGCCTCGAAGGCGCGCCGATCGATCCCCTGCTCGCCTTCCATGTCGTCTTCGGCAAGACGGTTCCGGACATCTCGCTCAACGCTGTCGCCAACCTCGGCTATGCCGACGGCCGCTTCCTTACCCCCGTCTATCCGGGCGACACGCTGCGCGCGGTTTCGGAAGTGATCGGCGTCAAGGAAAATTCCAACGGCAAGACCGGCGTCGTGTGGGTACGGACCACGGGCTACAATCAGGAGAACGAGGAAGTCCTCACCTATGTGCGCTGGGTGATGGTCAACAAGAAGGACACATCGAAGCCTGCCCCGACGACTGTCGTTCCGGAGCTTGCTACATCCGTGAAAGCGTCGTCGCTGCCCCGCCCGGCGTTCTCGTCATCGGGCTATGATTTCGTGTTGGCGGGTTCGCCATTCGGCTACGAGGACTATGAGATCGGCGAGAAGATCGACCATGTCGACGCTTTTACTGTGGAAGAAGCCGAACACCAGATTGCGACGCGGCTCTACCAGAACACCGCCAAGGTTCACTTCAACCAGCACGAGCAGGCTTCCTCTCGCTTCGGCCGGCGACTTGTCTACGGGGGCGTGGCGATTTCACTGGCGCGGTCGCTGGCGTTCAACGGCCTTGGCAATGCAGCCGCGATGATTGCCATCAACGCTGGCAGCCATGTGAACCCGCTGTTCGCAGGCGATACCGTGTTCGCCTGGTCGGAAGTGCTGGATAAACATGACCTGGGCGACGGCATGGGGGCGCTGCGCCTGAAGCTGGTGGCTACAAAGAACCGGCCCTGCACGGATTTCCCCTACAAAGACCCCGAGGGAAAGCATCTATCCGACGTGATTCTCGATTTCGACTACTGGGCCGCCATCCCGAGCCGAAGCTGATCCCTATATAGAGGCGATGTACTTGCCAGCCTTTCCCCAAGCCGCCGCGGCCATAGCGATCCTGCTTTCGGTGATCGTGCGCTGGATAAGGTCCGGCGCGTCCTGGCAGGCCATTGAGGAAGGGCGGGCGACAGCCGAGGTGCTGGGCGACATCACTGGCATCCTCGACAACGAAAAACTGCAGGAAGCTTTTGGCCCACCGCGGCTGGATGACGGCGTCTTCCCTGTAACGCCGCGCGAAGTGCGCAGGCAGAAAAACGGCGTCGGCTATCTCATGGGCGACCGCTGGCTCG
>DATBNA010000161.1:0-7238 GCA_036554545.1 Hyphomonadaceae bacterium | reverse complement strand
TGCCGACCTTGATGCGCGTCCCGATGAAGATGAGGGTCAGCCCGGCCGCCGTACCGATACCCAGGGCCGCCGCCGCCGTCTGGTCGTCGGCCGTGATGCCCGTGAACGCGAGAAACACCAGCATCGCCCCGAGCCCCAGCGCCACCACGGCGCCCGCGATCTGGATAGCCAGGGCCAGCGCGTTGAGGACAGGAGAGCGCTCCATCCACTCGCCATAGACCATGCGGCCGACCAGCATCAGCACCGCACCGCCAAGAGCAGGGGGAAGGGTGACGGTCGTGACCGTGCCCAACGCATCGGCGCCGTTTTCCCATTCAACGAAGTTGACGACGATCACGGCCGCCAGCACGGTCATCGCCAGCGCCATCGCGCCGCCGAGGATCATAAGGGTCGCACCAATGAGGCGACGCCACTTCACCTTGGACACTCCCCACGCTCGTCCAGTTCAAGCCGTCCAGCCGCGCCCGGTGGTTACTGAGCGCGATCCTGTATCATCCAAGCACGCCCGGCGCCGTCCTTGCGGACGGTTAACAGCATGTTTTCCATGCGACAGCGCAAGGGTTACTCGCCTCATACTGGTCCAGAAAGCAGCGGATTCCGCCTGATGCACGAAATTGGCGGGACCTGATTAAACCGACTTTCAGCCCTCCGTGCCAGTTTGGCGCGAACAGGAAGGGCCGGTCCAAAGAGCCCTCCTAAGGTGATGGGTGTCTGATATGGCTAAGACCGTCCTGGTCGTCGACGACGATCCAACCCAGCGTCGCCTGATGCAGGCCGCCGCGGAGAAACAGGGCTTCCGCGCCCGTGTTGTCGAGAACGGCGAACGCGCCCTCGAAGAGGCATCGGACCCGCGCAATGGCGTCGACGTTGTCCTCCTCGACCTCGTGATGCCCGGCCTTTCCGGCATGGAAACGCTCGAGCGTCTGATGGAGCGCCGTCCCGACCTCCCCGTCATCGTGCTCACCGCCACCGGCGGCATCGACACCGTCGTGCAGGCCATGCGCGCAGGCGCGATCGACTTCTTCGTCAAGCCCGCCTCGCCGGAGCGCATTGCGGTCTCCATCCGCAACGCGCTGAAGCTTTCCGACCTGCGTGGCGAAGTGAAACGCCTCACGCGCAAGTCCGAAGGCGCGATGGGCTTCGAGGACATGATCGCCTCGGCGCCTTCGATGCGCCAGGTCGTGCGCCTGGGCCAGCGCGCCGCCGCATCCTCGATCCCGATCCTCGTCCTCGGTGAGTCAGGCGTCGGCAAGGAAGTCATCGCGCGCTGCATCCAGGGCGCCTCCGAGCGCGCCGGCAAGCCGTTCATCTCGGTCAACTGCGGCGCCATTCCGGAAAATCTCGTCGAGTCGATCCTGTTCGGCCACGAGAAGGGCTCGTTCACCGGCGCGCACGAGAAGAAGCTCGGCAAGTTCGTCGAAGCCGACCAGGGCACGCTGTTCCTCGACGAAGTCGGCGAGCTTCCCCTTGATATGCAGGTCAAGCTCCTGCGCGTCCTGCAGGAAGGCGAGGTCGACGCTGTCGGCTCGCGCCGTCCGACCAAGGTCGATGTCCGCATCATCTCGGCGACCAACCGCGACCTCGCCACGCAGGTCCGCGAAGGTCGCTTCCGTGAAGATCTCTACTACCGCCTCAACGTGTTCCCCATCGAGATCCCCAGCCTGCGCGAACGGCGCGAGGACCTGCCGGCGCTGGTCGACCACTTCATCCGCCGCTTCAACGCGGAAGAGGGCAAGAGCATTCCGGGCGTCTCGTCCGAAGCGCTCTCCATGCTCCAGGCCTATGACTGGCCGGGCAACGTGCGCCAGCTCGAGAACGCGGTCTTCCGCGCCATCGTGCTCTCGGACGGCGGTGCGCTGAAGCAGGAGGACTTCCCGCAGATCTCCGGCATGACCACGCCGCTCCACGCCTCGCCCGCTGCGCGCGCCGCAGTCGAGCCGGCGGAACAGCCCGTGACGATCACCGACGAGACCGGGGAGCTGCGCACGCTCGAAGCCATCGAGCGTGACCTCATCCAGTTCGCCATCGACCACTATTCCGGCCACATGTCGGAAGTGGCGCGCCGCCTCGGCATCGGCCGCTCGACGCTATATCGCAAGGTCCGCGAGTACGACCTGCGCGTACGAGAAGGCGAAGAGCTCGACGAAGTCGGCTGACGAATTTTCGAAGTGGGTTGATCGCTCACGTTCAAGACTGAGTGGCGGGTGGATCAACACCCGCCACTTTTCCTTTCAGGCCCGCTCGATACGCGCGGCATAGCAGCCGCGCTTGGCATAATGCGCCTGCAGGTAGGCGACCTTGGGATCGGCCAGCAGCCTTTCGAACAGGCGGGCGGCATCCTTGCCGTCGACCAGATCGGCATCCGTCATCATGTGGTCGGCCGTAAATGCGCGCACGGATAGCGTCCGCCGCTGCATCACCTCCGGCACCTCACCTTCCAGCGGCGCTGCGTCCTCGGCTCCATCGATCACGAAGATCGCGTGGGCCGAGCGATAGGGCGTGTCGGCCGCCTGATGCTCATGATTGAGCAGAAGGACGCGTTCGCCGGGCTCGGCGTCGCGAAGCGATACGCGGCAGGGAAAGCCCGGCTTCGAATCCGCCGTCATGACGGTCACGCCGATCGCGGCGAGTTCATCGTCGGTTTTGCCGAACAGGTGCGAGAACTGGCGGGAGGGCAGGGGCGATATCTGGAACATGGAATGTCTCCTGTTCCGCTCGATCTAGGCGTTCGGCTGACCCGCTTCCGACGCGTTTCCGACATTGCAGTGCCGGCCTCGCCAGAACGCAAACAGGCCGGAGACGCCTTGCGTCCCCGGCCCGTCGAAACTCTTGAGATTTGCCGGCTCGACGACCCCTAGGTCTTCGGCAGCAGGCCTTCGCGCTGGGCGCGTTTGCGAGCCAGTTTCCGCGCACGGCGGACGGCTTCAGCTTTCTCGCGCGCCTTCCGTTCGGAGGGCTTCTCGAAATGGTTGCGGCGCTTCATCTCCCGGAAGAGACCTTCACGCTGCATCTTCTTCTTGAGCGCTTTCAACGCCTGGTCGACGTTGTTGTCGCGGACAACGATCTGAACGATTTTGAACTCTCCATCGGCTGCCCGGCCGGCCCAGAAGGCATGCAGACCGGCTGAATGCAGAAATGCCGAAAAGACCACCACCGCTCCCTGAAAAGGGGCGATAGCCCGTCCGGCGCTTGATTGCCTACCCATGACGGGCAGGCGGCGCTCCGATATCATAGGAAATCAGGCCTGCCTACTGCTCAAACGCAAGGAAACCAGGCCGAAACGACCGCCCGATCGACCAGAAGAGCCTCCCATGACCGAAGCCGCCCCCAGCGACCTGCTCCGCGACCGCCTCCTGGACGCCATGCTCGAAATTGCCGTGGAAACGGGCTGGACCGAGGCCGGCCTTGCCCGGGCCGCCGCGAAGGCCGGCCTGACCGACGGCCAGGTGCAGCTGGCGACCCCGAACGGGGTAGGCGATCTCCTCGACCTCCTGGGCGTGCGGGCCGCCAGAGCAGCGGAGGCGCGCCTCGCCCAGCCGGACATCCAGGGCATGAAGGTCCGCGAAAAGGTCGCCGCCGCAGTCCGCGCCTGGCTCGCCTTCCTCGAACCCCACAAGGCGGCGGTGAAGCGGGCCGCCGGATCGCCCACCAACCTGCTCACCGGGCCGAAGGGGCTCTGGACCGCAGCCGACGCGATCTGGGCCGGCCTCGGCGACAAGTCGACCGACTACAACTGGTACACCAAGCGCATGATCCTCTCAGGGGTCATCGGCTCTACGCTTGTCGCCTGGCTCGGAACAGACGATCCCGCTCAGATCGACGCTTTCCTCGACCGCCGCATAGAAAACGTCATGCAGTTCGAGAAGTTCAAGGGCGAAGTCCGCGACGCCGTCGCGAAGATGCCCAACCCGTTCGACCTGATGGGCGGCAAGGCGAAGTAGTCTCGACAGCGAAGTCAGCCGCTCGATGTCATTCGGCGTTGCGGCCGGCTATCGCCGTTTGAAGTCATTCCGGGATCGGGCGGGATTCGCCTCTGATCGAACCTGACGTTCTGGCAAGCAGAAGGTGCGAGCGGGCTGCATGCTCGTCGTACATTGAGACAAAACGCTTCGGTTCTGCTGCGTCATAGTCCTTGAGATTCTGCGCCCAGCGATAGCCGATCGACTGGTAGTACAGGCGCGCCTCGATCCGCCAGTCTCCTGCGGACGGATCGGCGCTGATCCGATAGCCGACGCTGTCTCCGCCCGCGACGAAGGTGCTGTCCGCCGTCGCCGCGCCGCGAACGGCGACATCGTCCGGCGCGATCGCCTTGTCGAACCCGTCCGGCAGGATGCGGTTGTCCTTGACGTACCTCGCCCCGCGCAGAAGGCCGGTTGTGACGGCGCCCTCGGCAGTCGCCATGACGGGTTCATAGATCTGCACTTGTTCGCCTGAGGTGATGATGTCGTAGTGCGGCTCGAATGTCGCGCCGTCTGCGTCATTGTCATTGCCCTCAATCGAGCCGTCCGGTCGCGGCGAGCCGGACGAGAAGACCTCACGTCCCGCCGGATCGAACACCGACACGTGCAGCCAGGCGCGCCGCGAAGGGTAGGCGGTCGGAAGTTTGTGACCGGCGAGGTTCCTGACGTTGACGCGAAAACTCAGAACGCCATCGGCAAGCGCCATCTGTGTGATCGTCAGGTTCGCGGCATCCGTGGCAAGATGCTGCTCGGTTCTCTTTGCGGCCTTTTCCAGTTCGTCGCGCGTCGCCGGCACGCCCAGCGCGTCGCGGTGAGCCGCGAAGATGCGCATCATGAAGGCGTTGCCGCCGAGAAAGATGTGCTCGGAAACGTCGGACCGGCCCTCGCCCAGCACCGAGGCGATCTGAGCCTGGCCAGCGACCTTGGGCATGTGACAGCTTTGGCAACTCTTGGTTTCCGCATAACTGCTGTGACGCCATTCAAGGTAGGGAACCTGTTCGGGGAGCACAGCGCCCGGCTGGCCGGAGGAGTCGTAGGACTGGGTGAACAAGGTGTGGCACGTAGCGCACAATTCCGACTTCTGTAGAATGTCGGACCTGGCAGGCTCATAGCCCGAAGCAGACCGCATGACGCTCGTGCGCCCGGCGTCGATATCGTACTTGCCCACAATTATCCTTTGGTCGTTCGCCGCCGGCTTGGCGATTTCAAAACCGCCATCGAAACTGAGCTCGGTTCCGAAATTGTCAGACTTGATCTGGTGGCAGGTCGTGCACGAGACCCCGTCCATGGCCAGCGGAGTCAACGGCAAGGCGCCCGCTCCGGCCGGCGCGCCGGTTTGCGCCGCAATATGGGAGAGCACTTCGCCAAATCCGCCCGCCGCCTTGGCGGTGTAGCGCGCCATCGGCATGTGGCATGTGGCGCACTTGTCTTCGATCGCGGACTTGAGTTGCGGATGATCCATCGTTTCTCGCCGGACCGCAGCGTGCCAGTAGGGATCACGCGCCGAGTTCGCCATCATCGACGCGCGCCATGCATAGCCAATGGAGACATCGTTGCCGCGCTCGTCGATCGTGTTGCTGTGACAGGCGATGCAGTTGTCTGACGTGACGAAGATGTCGTGATGATACCGGGTTTGATTTGCAGGCGCATTCGCAGGCGCCCGCTGTGCTTTCGCCGTCTCACCGAGCATTCCGATCGACGCAATCGCCGCCGAAGAAATGACGAGCAAAGACGTTACCCGGAGTATGCGTTGCATTTTGCTCACGTCTCGTTTTGTTGAGGCGGAACCTCTGTTGTCATGCCCGTGAGATGCGGTCTAGTTCGGTCGTGTCCGTTCAGAAGTTCAAGTTTGCGAATGCAATTGAAAGCGGTTTGCACAATTCATGACTGAACAGTTTCGCGCGGCCCTCCTGGCGCTCCTCATGGGTGCAGCCGCGATCGCGGGCGCCGGGCCGTCGATGGCCCAAGTCCCGAACCGGATCGGCGCAGGAAACATCTATGATCGCGCGTGCTCATCCTGTCATGGATCTGACGGACGCGGTCGGACGACGACGCAGTTGGCCTTCGCAACCCCGGTTCCGGACTTCACCGATTGCGCATTCGCAACGCGCGAGGCGGACGGAGACTGGCTGAGCATCGCCCATCAGGGCGGCCCGGTTCGAGCATTCGACCGCATGATGCCGGCCTTCGGAAGTGCGCTCAGCAAGGCCGAACTGCAGCAGGCGCTCGATCACATTCGCGGGTTCTGCACGGACAAGCGCTGGCCCCGTGGCGAGTTCAACCTTCCGCTGGCGCTGTTCACCGAGAAGGCGTTTCCGGAGGACGAACTGGTAGTGCGGAACATAGTCAACGCGGAAGGCGGTTCGGGATCGAAGACCGACATCACGTTCGAGAAGAGGTTCGGCCCCCGCGGACAGATGGAAGTGAATGTGCCTCTGGTCCACGTCGACGGCGGGGCTGACGCCGCCGAGGTCGGAGTGGGCGATATCGGCATAGGATGGAAGCAGACGCTCTACGCCAATCTGGACGCCGGCGCTATCGTCAGCATCGGCGGCGAGGTGAAGCTGCCGACCGGAGATTCCTCGAGGGGCCTCGGCAAGGGTTCGGCCGTGCTGGAACCCTATGTCGCGTACGGGCAGATATTGGGAGGCGACGCGTTCTTTCAGACCCAGTTCCTTGCGGAGTTTCCCACCCGCGACGGCTTCGACGACGAGATCGCCTGGCGGTCGGCGGTGGGCAAAACCTTCGCGGCCGATGGCGGCTGGGGGCGCGCCTGGACCCCCATGCTGGAAGTTCTCGCCGCCAGGGAACTCGCGGACGGGGAGGATGTTCAGTGGGACATCGTTCCCCAGCTCCAGGTCAGCCTGTCGAAGCGCCAGCACGTTCTTCTGGCGTTCGGCGTGAAGATACCGGTGACCGACAGCGACACGCGAGACCTTCAGGTTGGCGCTTACGTGCTGTGGGACTGGTTTGACGGCGGGTTCTTCGAAGGTTGGCAGTAGTTTCTGGCCGAGGCGTCTCAGACTCTGGCCACCCGTTTGCCGTTCCCGCAAAGCGGCAATCGGCGCAGGGCAGGACAGAGGTTTGCTCCCAATCCGTGTTGAAGGGCCGGAACGGGCCAACATCCGCCGGAGCGCGTCAGATCACCAATGACCGCATTGGAAGAGCCGCTGGAGCTGCAGAAAACCGCCTGAACTCCACCAATTTGTTCGGGCGCTTTCCACATCGATTCAAGGCGCTGACCTCAAGCAAGCGAAAAGTTATCCCACACCTCGGTTC
>DATBNA010000090.1:0-2781 GCA_036554545.1 Hyphomonadaceae bacterium | reverse complement strand
GGCACGACGCTGTCCGAAGGCCGGGGCACCACGCGCCCGCTCGAACTCTTCGGCGCCCCCGACATCGACGCCCGTCGCATCATCGCCGAAATGCACACACTCGCGCCGCAATGGCTCGCCGGCTGCCGCCTGCGCGACTGCTGGTTCGAACCCACCTTCCACAAGCACGTGCACAAGCTCTGCAACGGCGTACAGATCCACACCGAAGATTCGAGCTACAATCACAATGCATTCAAGCCCTGGCGCCTGCAGACGCTGGCCTTCAAGGCGATCCGCCGCCTCTATCCCGACTATCCGCTGTGGCGCGACTTCCCGTACGAGTACGTGCTCGACAAGCTTGCCATCGACGTCATCAACGGCAGTCCATTGCTGCGCGAGTGGGTCGATGATCCCAACGCCACGCCGAACGATTTCGATGCGCTGACAAAGCCCGACGAAGACGCCTGGGCGAAGGAACGCCAGCCCTACCTGCTTTATTGAGTTGAGACCCTAGTTGCTCGCCGGCGCAGCAGCGGCTTCACCGGACTTCTCACCCACCGCCACCGTGTTGCCGGCCACGATCTTGCGCGTCAGCTCGAAAGGCTGTCCGCGATCGGCGATCCAGAGGTTGATCTCCAGCGCGCCGCCCTCGAGCGCGCGCACCCGTGCGCGCCAGCTCTGCGCTTCCCACGCCAGCTCCTGCAGGAACAGCGCGCCTTCGCGCCCCTGCAGTCCCTGCGCAGCAGCGTTCTCCAGCGCCTGGCCGAGCCGCGCATAACCCTCGCGGGCCGCCGCCAGCACCTGCTCGGTCACGGCAACCTTCTTCACCGTGCCGAATCCGGCGTGCTGGAGGTACTCATGGATATCGTCATTCGTCAGAAGTTGTGGCTCCGCCCAGGCGGACGCAAATGCCTCCGGCGGCGTTTTCGCCGTGTTGCGCGTCGTGTCGAGGAACACCCAGCGCCCATGTTCGGTCAGCGAGCGGCACACCTTGTGCGCCAGTCCGGCCTTGTGATCGGCGAAGGCAAACGCCTCGCAGCTCACCACGCCCTCGAGCGTGTGGTCGCCAAAGCCGCGCGGCCGGTCGAGGTCGCACGCCTCGATCACCGCCTTGGGCGCCAGCGCCCGCAATCTCTCGGCGCATCCCGTGCGCCATTCGGCGGCATGCGCCGCGCGCTCGGACCGGCTCGCGAACGCATTCAGCAGCGCTGCATCCGGTCCGATGAATCCGATTCCGCCGAGCTTGTCGGCATGCTCCAGCACTGCATCGAGCATCATCTGGTCGAGCGCCGCCGACCCTGGCGCCAGTCGCCCTTCGCCCCAGATCGTCTCCAGCGCCTTGATGCGGATCGCAGCGTGATCAACAGCCAGCGGCAGCTCGGCTGCGACCTCTTCGACCTTCACCTCTTTCGCGGGCTCGGCCTTGGGTTCCTTCTTTGGGGACTTCTTTTCGGCCTTGGGAGGCTTCTCGGCCTTGGCGGGCTTCTCTGGCTCTTCGGACGCGGATTTATCGCCTTCCGCACCTGCCTCGCCGGGCTGCGGCGCCACATAGTCGCGGCCATCCCACCAGGCGCCGAGGCGCCCCTTGAGATCATTGCCTGCCAGCTTTTTGACCTGCGCCAACATCGCGCCGACCGAAACCCCGGAAAGACCCATACCCTGCAATAACCATAGGACCGGATGGTTAATTTTGAGGCGCTGAAAACAGGTGAAATTTTACCGGGCGGCGGTCTCGGAAGCCGCTTCCGCCCCGCTGCGCCTAACCCAGGGCAAGGCCGGCGAGCCTGACGGCAGCGCCGCTTTGGGATCGTCGATAAAGCCCAGGATGTCCGCCCAGGCGGTCTCTGCCTGCTTGTCGTTCATCAGCATGTGGTAGCCATTGGCGTAATAGGCCGTCTTCACATGGGCCGGCAGCTTCTTGGCTGCGCGCTCCACCCCGTTCGGCGGAATCACCTCGTCCCTGGCGCCATAGAGCAGTAGCGTCGGCACTTTCTTCGGCAGCTTCGCGATACTGGCGTCCGCCTCCTCCATGATCGAGACGACGCCATAGACCGTGTCGATCCGGTTCCGCTTCAGCACCAGCGGATCGAACCACATCTCGCGCAGCTTCTCGTTGTTGTCCGTCGGCGTGATGCGTACGCCCTTGGGCGGAACCACGACCCAGCCCGGCCGCACATGCGCGCTGGTCCACAGGCTGATGCTGTAGACCCACGGCAACGCGCCCCAGCCGCGCAGGCCTGGCCCGGACAGGATCAGCGCATCCGCATCCGGGGGATCGCCATCGGCAAATGCTGTGATCGCCACCGATGCGCCCATGCTCTCGCCGACAACGGCGATCCGTGCATCCGGATGCGCCGCCCGCGCCGCCTTCACTGCCGCCTTGAGGTCGGCCCGCATCACATCGTGCTCAGGCCAGATCCCCGGCCCCGGCGAGCGTCCATGCCCGCGCTGATCGTAGGCGTAGACCGTCACGCCCTGTTCGGCCCACCACGCGCCCGCTGCCTTGAAGGCCGCGGCATAGTCATTCATGCCATGCACCGCGACGATTACGGTCTCACGCATTTCGTCTGCATTTGGCCCGAACGCTTCGGAACCAGCCGGGGAACTTGCCGGCTCGGCCGCCCGCCACACATCGAGTCCCAGACGGGCCCCGTCGAACGATGTGAACCAGTTTTCCGAGAAACCTACCGCCGGTTCGCCGTCATACCGGAGGGCGCCCTGCTGCAGCGGCGCGCAAGCCGCCGCCAGCAGCAGAAAACAGGCGGCCATCACCGAACCAACCGATCGAGTCATTCGCCTAGT
>DATBNA010000086.1:0-2891 GCA_036554545.1 Hyphomonadaceae bacterium | reverse complement strand
GCCGGCCGGGGAGTTGCTGGCACCACGCCGCAGCGGGGCCTCGGGCGGCGGCGCGCCGCAGGCCCAGAAATTTTCCCATGTGAGCCCATCGACGCCCGCGTTGCGTCCCTGGAAGAGACGGCTGATGGAATGTCCGCCTTGATCACGGGTTCGACTGCAAGAGGCGCGGTTGCGTTCCCTGAAGCAGCCTAGTTGTCCACTACCGTCGAGAACGGGATGCGGATGGTGTTGTTGGTCTCGTCGTCTTCCCTGAGGCGATTGCCGGCATCGAACGTGTAGACCATCTCGCCATTGCGCGTGCACGGCAGCTGGCGGTGGAACGCGACCCACTCGTATCCGATGGGGAAGGTCCGGTTCCGCGCGTCGGGCGCCGTCTGCATGATGCGGTAGTCCCAGTAGCCAGCGCCCGCAGTGAAGCGCGGCGCGGGGCCGGTGTACCTGAGCTCCCAGAACCCCTCGCCCGCATACTCGCCGGGGTTCGCGATACGGTCGGTCTTGAGCGCGATGATGAACATGACGGTGACCAGCGCATCAGTCTCAGCCGTGCATCCGCTGAGCTGGATACGCGACGGGGCGTCCGGCCGGAACAGGGGGGCGTAGTTTGGAATTCCGGCAGGACCATAACCTTCGTGACCCGCGTAGTTGCCGGCCGGGGAGTTGCTGGCACCACGCCGCAGCGGGGCCTCGGGCGGCGGCGCGCCGCAGGCCCAGAAATTTTCCCATGTGAGCCCATCGACGCCCGCGTTGCGTCGCTCGCAGATATCCAAAGGCCGGGTCGGCGTGTTCATGGCAAAGGCAAAGGGGCCGATCGCAACGTCGCCATACGTTACACGCGCGTTCGCACGCACCGTGGGCGCCACGACAGCGTAGCAGGCGTAAGGAACGGTCTGCACCTGGGACGCCGGCTGCCCATCGACATAGATGCGAAGCGATGCGTCGGTGCGGCTAGCGGGCAGGCTGAGCGTGCGCGAGAAGCTGAGCGTCGAGGCGCTCGTTGGGCCTTTGACGAAGTTGACGGTGAATGTCTCGGTCGCGGCGCCGTTGACGGCAATGTACACGGACGCCTTCGAGGCGTTGCCGGCGCCGTAGCTGAACGATGCGGATACCGGCATCGAGGCGGTCTGGCCGCTGCAGCTGACCTGCCCCGTGGTCAGCACCGCTCCGCTGGGCGCGGCCACGGCGATCGCCGGCTTCTGGATCGGTGGACCTGCCGGTTTCTGGCCGTGCGCAGGAAGCGCCGAAACAGCAGCAATCAGCAAAGCGAGGCATGTCGAGCGCATCATCCCCTCCGAGTCGATGTGGATGGGATAACATGATCGGCTGCGGCGGGGAATCGCCCCCCGTTTTGGCGACCTAGTCCTCGTCCATCTTCAGCGCGGCGACGAAGGCTTCCTGCGGGATCTCGACCTTGCCGAACTGGCGCATGCGCTTCTTGCCCTCTTTCTGCTTGTCGAGGAGCTTGCGTTTGCGGGTGGCGTCGCCGCCATAGCATTTGGCGGTGACGTCCTTGCGTAGGGCAGAGATGGTTTCGCGGGCGATGACCTTGGCGCCGATCGCGGCCTGGATCGGGATCTTGAACATCTGGCGCGGGATGAGGTCCTTCAGCTTCTCGCACATCGCGCGGCCGCGCGTCTCGGCGCGCTGGCGCGAGACCAGCATGGAGAGAGCGTCGACCGGTTCTTCGTTCACCAGGATCTGCAGTTTCACAAGATCGCCTTCGCGGCGGCCGATCTGCTGGTAGTCGAACGAGGCATAGCCCTTCGAGATGGACTTCAGGCGGTCGTAGAAGTCGAAGACGACTTCGTTGAGCGGCAGTTCGTAGCGCACCATGGCGCGCGAGCCGACATAAGAGAGTTCTTTCTGGATGCCGCGGCGATCCTGGCAGAGCTTGAGGATGCCGCCGAGATACTCGTCGGGCGTGAAGATCGTGGCTTCGATCCACGGTTCGTGGATTTCGCTGATCTTCACGACGTCGGGCATGTCGGCCGGGTTGTGCAACAGCAGCGTCGAGCCGTCCGTCATGTGGATCTCGTAGATCACGGACGGCGCGGTCGCGATAAGGTCGAGGTCGAACTCGCGGGAGAGGCGCTCCTGGATGATTTCGAGGTGGAGCAGGCCGAGGAAGCCACAGCGGAAGCCGAAGCCGAGGGCGGCGCTGGTCTCCATCTCCCAGGTGAAGCTGGCGTCGTTGAGGCGCAGCTTGCCCATCGCGGCGCGCAGGTCCTCGAACTTGGCGGCGTCGACCGGGAAGAGGCCGCAGAACACGACAGGCTGGACTTCGCGGAAGCCCGGAAGCGGCGTCTCGGCCGGCCTGGCATAGTCGGTGACGGTGTCGCCGACGGAGCAGTCCGCAACAGCCTTGATCGAGGCGGTGAGGAAACCGACTTCCCCGGGCCCCAGCATGTCGACATCGGTGAGCTTGCCGGGCCGGAATACGCCGATGCGGTCGGTTTCGTAGTTCGCGCCGGTCTTCATCATCTTGACGCGCTGTTTCTTCTTCAGCGTGCCGTCGACGATGCGGACGATGACGACGACGCCCAGATAGAGGTCGTAATAAGCGTCGACCAGCAGCGCCTTCAGCGGCGCATTGGGATCGCCGGTCTTGGGCGCGGGCAGGCGGTGGACGATGGCTTCGAGAACCTCATCGACGCCAAGGCCCGTCTTGGCGGAAATCTCGAGGGCGTCCGATGCGTCGAGACCGATGACGTCCTCGATCTGCTGCTTCACGCGCTCGACGTCGGCGGCCGGCAGATCGATCTTGTTGAGGACGGGGACGATCTCGTGGTTGGCATCGATGGCCTGGTAGACGTTGGCGAGGGTCTGCGCCTCCACGCCCTGGGTGGCATCGACCACCAGCAGCGAGCCTTCGCAGGCGGCAAGGCAGCGCGAGA
>DATBNA010000074.1:0-10905 GCA_036554545.1 Hyphomonadaceae bacterium | reverse complement strand
GCGCAGGAAGCGCTCGCGCAGGTCGGAAGCCCCGCCGGCTCCGGACCTATCGTCGCAGCCGTCAACTGGGTGCAGGGAACACTGCTTGGCAACATCGCGACGGCGGTCGCCGTGATCGCGGTTGCGATCGTCGGCTTCATGATGCTGACAGGCCGCATGAACTGGAAGCACGGGATCACCGTGATCCTTGGCTGCTTCATCCTCTTCGGGGCGACGGTGATCGTCGCGGGCATCCAGGGCGCTGCAAGAATGGCGGGGTAGACCGATGGCCGGCCTCGAACGCGACATCGTATTTTCAGCGCTTACCCGTCCGCAGATGTTTGCGGGCGTGAGCTATTCCTTCTTCGTGCTGAACCTCGTGGTGACGACCGAGGTCTTCCTCATCACCAAGTCGTTCTGGGCGATCGTCACCGCGGTGATCCTGCACATCATCGGCTATCTCATGTGCCTGCGCGAGCCGCGATGGCTCGATCTCTGGATACAGAAGGTCAGCCGCTGCCCGCGCGTTCCCAACTACAACCACTGGCGCTGCAACTCCTATTCGCCATGAAGCAAGACGCTCCCCGCCAATACGCAAGCAGGGGGACAGCGAAGCTTGCCCGCAAGGAGAAGCGGGCACGCGACATGCTGCCTTACGCACGCCATGTCGACGCGACGACGCTGGCGACGCGTGACGGGCAGCAGATTCAGGTCATACACCTTGCAGGTTTCGCTTTTGAGACAGCGGACACCCAGGAGCTGAACTATCGCAAGAACGTGCGCGACACGCTGATGCGCGGCATCGCCTCGTCGCGGCTGAGCGTGGGGACGCATGTGATCCGGCACATGGTGCACCCGGGGCTCGAGGGCCGGTTCGCCAACTCCTTCTCGCGCAGCGTCGATGCGATCTGGCGCGACCGGCTGGCCGGACGGCAGCTTTTCGTCAACGATCTCTTCATCACCCTTACCCGCAAGCCGCCGCTGGGGCGCGCCGGCTTCCTGGGACTAGGCGGCCCGACCAAGCAATGGGATGCGGTGAGCCGCGCGCGAGACCGGCGCGAACTCGATGCAGCGGCCGACAGCCTGCTGGCGGCGCTGCAGCCCTATGGCCCGCGCCTGCTCGGCGTCTACGAGACGGCCGAAGGCATCGCCTATTCCGAGCCGCTGGAATTCCTCGCTTTCCTGTTCGATGGCGAGCTGCGGCCCGTTCCTTTCGAGAAGGGAGCAGCTAACTTCATCGACCGGCGCGTGAGCTTCGGGCGCGATGCGCTCGAGTTCTCCGGCAATTCGCGCAGCCCACGCATGCTGGGCGCGATGCTGTCGATCAAGGAGTACCCCCCGCACACGTCGGCAGGCCAGCTCGACGCGTTGCTGCGGACGCCGCATGAGATGGTGATCTCGCAGTCGTTCTCGTTCGTCGACCGCCAGCCCGCGCTGAACCGGATGAACCTGGCGCTGCGGCGGATGCGGGCGGC
Source organism: Hyphomonadaceae bacterium (assembly GCA_036554545.1). Classification (GTDB taxonomy): domain Bacteria; phylum Pseudomonadota; class Alphaproteobacteria; order Caulobacterales; family Hyphomonadaceae; genus UBA7672. The sequence continues at coordinate 9,451 of DATBNA010000074.1, read as the reverse complement.
GGACGACGAGGCGCTGTCCCTGCGGCGCGACCTTGTGCAGGCGAAGGATGATGTCGCAGCCGGGCGCGCCGTTTTCGGCGAGCACCACCTCACCATCATGGTCCGCGAGACAGATTTCGAGCCACTCAACAACGCGGTGGCGGACGTACAGGCGGCGTTGACCGAGATCGGCGTCATCGGCGTGCGCGAGGAAGCGGCGCTCGAGCCGAGCTTCTGGGGACAGTTCCCCGGTAACACGCAATACATTCCCCGCAAGGCGCTCATCTCGTCGGCGAACTTCGCCGGGCTGGCCAGCTTCCACAGCCATCCGGTGGGACGCGCCGGCGGCAATCACTGGGGATCGGCGGTCACGCTGCTCGAGACGACGGCCGCTTCGCCGTACTACTTCAACTTCCACAAGGGCGATCTCGGCAACTTCCTGGTCATCGGGCCTTCGGGCGCCGGCAAGACCGTGGTGCTCAACTTCCTGATCGCGCAGTCGGAGCGGTTCGAGCCGAAAGTGGTGTTCTTCGACAAGGACCGTGGCGCTGAAATCTTCCTGCGCGCGATGGGCGGGCGTTATGACCTGATCAGGCCGGGCGTGCGCACCGGATTCAACCCGCTGCAGTTGCCGGACAACCCGGGCAACCGCCGTTTCCTGCAGCAATGGGCGGCGAAGCTGGTAACGTCGAACGGCGAGATTCTTTCCGCCGAAGATTCTGCGACGATCTCTGCGGCTGTCAGCGCCAACTACGACCAGACGCCGAACTTCCGGCGGCTGCGCTATTTCCGCGAGCTCTTCCTCGGCGGGCGCAGGCCGACGCCCGGCGACCTCGCCTCGCGACTCAATCCGTGGATCGCCGAGGGCGACCGCGCCTGGCTGTTCGACAACGAGCACGATCATCTCGACATGGACGCACGCATTGTCGGCTTCGACATGACGCACCTGCTCGAGGATCCGGTCGTGCGCACGCCGACCATGATGTATCTCTTCCACCGCGTGGAGGAGCGACTCAACGGCCAGCCGTCTATCATCGTCGTCGATGAAGGCTGGAAGGCGCTGGACGATGAAGTGTTCGTGGCGCGCATCCGCGACTGGGAAAAGACCATCCGGAAGCGGAACGGGATTGTCGGCTTCGCGACGCAGTCGACTGCGGATGCCCTGGAGAGCCGGATTGCGTCGGCCGTGATCGAGCAGTCGGCGACGCAGATATTCCTCCCCAACCCGAAGGCGCAGGAAGCCGAATACTGCAAGGGCTTCGGCCTTTCCGGCCACGAGTTCGACCTGATCCGCACCCTGCCTGACACCTCGCGATGCTTCCTGGTGAAGCATGGCGCGGAAAGCGTGGTGGCGCGGCTCAACCTCAACGGACAGCGTGACTTGCTGACCGTGTTGTCGGGCCGCGAGCGGACCGTGCGCATGCTCGATACGCTGCGCGCGGAGGTCGGCGATGATCCAGTCCACTGGATGCCGCGGCTTCTGGCGGGGGCGGCGTAATGGCGTTCTGTCCCGCAAATCCCAATGACGGAATGGTCGCCGGCGTCATCGAGACGGTGGACTGCCATATCCGCGCACTCGTACACGACAGCTATCGCGAGCTGGTCGGGCCCAACACCTGGTTTGCGACGGCGTTCACCGGGCTGCTTACCATCTACATCGCCCTGCTCGGCTACCAGCTCCTGTTCGGGCGCGGCGGGCTGCGGGTGACGGAGCTGCCGTTTGCGGCGCTGAAGATCGGACTGATCCTGGCGTTCCTGACGTCGTGGGCGGCGTACCAGACGCTGATCTTCGACCTGCTGTTCGACGGGCCGGCGCAGATCATGCGCGCGCTGCTGGCGCCGCTGGCGGCGCAGGGTTCTGGCTTCGACGGCGATGTCATGGCCGGCGTGCAGAGTTCGTTCGAGGACCTGAGCGGCGCAGCCGGCGTCTATGGCGGCATGGCCAGCCCGACGGCGAACCTGCTGCAGGGCGGGCCGATGCTGGGATCGGGCCTGCTGTGGCTGTCGGCGATCTCGCTGCTGCTGGTGACGCTGGGACTGATCATTGCGGCGAAGATCGTGCTCGCCTTCCTGCTAGCCGTGGGACCGATCTTCATCGGCATGCTGCTGTTCGACCAGACGCGCGGGCTGTTCGAAGGATGGGTGCGCGCAACGATCTCGTTCGCGATGGCGCCGCTGGCCGTGAACGTGTTTGGCGCGGTGATGCTGATGATCCTTGCGCCGTTCCTCGAAATCCTCGTCGGCAATGCGGGACAGACCAAGTTCGACATGGGGCCGATCATCACTATCGCGCTGATCATCGCCGTTTTTGCGATCGTGATGTTCTTCGGGCTCGGCGCGGTGGCGGCCATCGGACGCGGGTTTGCGACGGAGCGGAAGCGCGGCGAGGAGCCCTCGATGCGACGGCTGCCGGCGCCGGACCGGCCTCTCGGCGCAGGCCCGGGCGAGCGGGCCGAGCAGATTGCGGCGCGTATCTCGCTTATGGATCGCGAGGCCGCAGGTGGCGTATACTCCACGCGGGAAGTATTCACGAGGCGCACGGGAGACATCGCGGACGCGATGGCCTCTGCGCCACTGGTTTCGGGTGACAGGCTGGGTCAGTCCTATAGTCGCGCGCCGCGTCCTGTGATGCGTCGCGGGGAGGAAAGCTGATGGCCGGCGACGTCGAACCGCTGTTCCCCAACATGCCGATCCCGAGAAAGCAGGACCCGCTGGAGATCCCGCGGCTGGACCGCCGCCTCGACAGCCGGCCGCAGCTCGACCGGCGGCAGACGCAGATCGATCGCTACACGCCCGCGAGCCAGATCGACCGCTACCGGCAGGAGGAAAGAGACGACTGGGTAGAGCGCGCGCTCATCTCAGAGCGTCGCGGCCGCAAGGCGGCGTGGATGATCGCCTGCCTGCTTATCTTCGTCTGCTGCGTGCAGGCGGCGGCGATCGCCATAATGCTGCCGCTGAAGGAGGTCGTTCCGTACACCGTCCTGGTCGACAAGCAGACAGGCTATGTCGAGACCGCGCGCGGTGTGCAGCTCGGCGCGCTCGCGGAAGACCAGGCGGTCGTGGAGTCGATGCTGGCGCAGTACGTCCTTGCCCGCGAAACGTTCGACCCGGCAGATTTCAAGGAACGCTATGAGCGCGTGGCGCTGTGGTCGCTCGGGCCGGCGCGCGACCAGTATGTGAACCAGTTCCAGTCGGGCTCGGCGGATAGCATTCTCGGGAGCGTCAGGCCGGGCACGACGGTGAAGGTCGCGGTCAAGAACATCGAGCTGCTGACGGACGGAACAGCCCGGGTCCGGTTCGAGACGCAGCGGCGCGACGCCAACGCCCAGCCGGTCGTCTCGGACTGGCAGACCATCGTGTCCTTCCAGTTCACCGGCCAGCCCATGAAGAACGAAGACAGGCTGCTGAACCCTCTCGGCTTCCAGGTCACGGGATATCGTCGCGATTCGGAAATGACCCTGGCCAACGCCCCGGCGGCGCCTGCTGACGCGATCCCGACACAGTCTTCACTTGCACAACAGCCCCCAATCAGAGCCAATAGCGCGGGGGCTCCGCCTGCGCCGGCAGAGGGCGCAAAACAATGAGCCTGGGTCGAGGATTGATCGTGACTCTGCGGAATGCACTTTTTGCGCTGATCGCGCTTGGCGCGGCTGGAGCCTCGGACGCACAGACTGCGCCGACAGCGACGCCCGGCGGCGATCCGCGCATAAAACAGGTCATGTACGATCCGGATGCGATCGTGCCGATCCGCGGCGTGCTCGGCTTCGAGATGGCGATCGAGTTCTCGGCGGCGGAGCGGATAGAGAACGTCTCGATCGGCGACAGCCTTTCCTGGCAGGTGACGCCGAACCGCAAGGCGACACTGCTGTTCCTCAAGCCGATGGCCAAGGGCAATCCCACCAGCATGACGGTGGTGACCAATCTGCGCATCTATTCGTTCACGCTGACGGCGGTGGAGCCGCGCGCGAACGGCAATGATCCCAACCAGATGCTGAGGCTGCGCTTCCTCTATCCGCCGCCGCCTCGTCCGCCGGTCGAACCGGCCAGGGCCGTGCCGCCTCCTCCGAAGCCGGAAGACTTCAACTTCGACTACGCGATCAAGGGAACGAAGGCGCTGCATCCGGTGCGCGTCTTCGACGATGGCCACCTTACCTATTTCCAGTTCGACTCCCGCAAGGACACCCCCGCTCTCTTCGTACTCGGGCCGGACAACAAGGAAGAGCTGGCTGAGACGCGCGTCTCCGGCGCCTACACGGTCGTCGACCTGACGGCGGAGCGTTTCGTCCTGCGCTATGGCAAGACAAAGCTCGAGGTCCGCAACAACAACTGGAAGCGCAATCCGCCGCCCGTCGTGGCGCCGCTTCCACAACCGAGCCGGGGAGGATGACATGGTGAAGGATGCACTCCCGCCTCCTCGCGGCGGGCTCGATCCTAGCTTCGACGTCGACGCTCCGCCGCGTGTGGGAGGCAATCCGACCCTATGGCCGGTTGTGTTTGGAACGCTGGGCGCACTGGGTCTCGGCGCCGTCGTGTTCCTCAACCTCAACGCCAACCGGGTGCGTGTCGACCAGGCGAAGCTGACCGATCCCGCGCCGATGGCGCAGCCGCTGTCGAACACCGGCATTCCGCCGGCGCCGGACATGTCGGCCTTCTACGAGCCGCCCCCGCCGCCAGCGCCCGAACCGATGCCGGTTGTCGAGCTGCAGCCGGCGCCGCCTGATCCGGGCCCGACACAGGCGGACCTCGATCGCCTGCGCGCGCCGGCGCTCGTTGTCGACCTCAGCGAATACAAGGCGCCGCCTGCCGCTGGCGCGGCGCCGCCTCCTGGCAGTCCGCTCGATGCAGCTGCGGTGGCTGGCGCGGTGACAGGATCTGCGAATGCCGGCTCGGCGAGCCCTGACGAACGCTTTGCGCAGCGCTTTGGCGTCGGCGGCACAAGCAGCAAGCCGACGCAGGCCATCCCTATGGGCGATCTTTCGATGCGGATCATCGAAGGCGCAGTCATCCCGGCCGTACTCGAGACCGCGCTCAATTCCGACCTGCCAGGCTATGCACGCGCTGTCGTGACGCGCGATGTGCGCGGGTTCAACGGCGCGCATGTGCTGGTGCCGCGCGGTTCGCGGCTGATCGGGCAGTACAAGGCTGGCGTTGCGCTGGGGCAGAGCCGCGCCTTCGTGATCTGGACGCGGCTCATCCGGCCGGATGGCGCGACCGTCGAGCTGGCTTCCCCGGCGACGGATGCGCTCGGCCGTGGCGGCCTCGATGGGGATGTCGACCGCCATTTCTTCCAGCGCTTCGGTGGAGCGATCCTGCTGTCGCTGCTAAATATCGGCGGCCAGGCGATATCGGATTCGACAGACACGACCGTGGTGATCGCAGGCGCGCGTGCGGGACAGGACGCCGTCAGCTCAACCTTCGCGGCCGACGCACAGATCGGACCGACGGTGACAGTGCCTCAGGGCTCGCCGGTTCGCGTCTTCGTCAGCCAGGACATAGACTTCTCGGCCGTCGGACCGGCCAAGGCGGCGGACTGATCCATTGCTCGGCGAAGGCGTCTATCTACGCACCTACCTTGCTCCGTTCGCGCCCTGGCTCGATCGCCCGGACGTAACGGATATCCTCGTCAACCAACCCGGCGAGGTCTGGATCGACGGCGCGAAAGGCTTCGAGCGCGTCGCCTCGCCTGACATTACCGATGTGATGCTCCAGCGCCTTTCGCAGCAGATTGCGGCGCATTCGGCGCAGGGCGTGAGCCGCGAGTACCCCCTCCTGGCTGCGACGTTGCCCGACGGCGCGCGCGTGCAGGTGGCGACCCCGCCGGCGACGCGCAAGCATGTGGCGCTGGCGATCCGCAAGCACGTGGTGCAGGACCTGACGCTTGCCGACTACGAGGCGGCAGGCGCGTTTGCACAGGCGCGAAAGGCGAGCGGCGGGCGTGGCGCCGTCGATGCGGAACTGGCCGCCCTGCTCGAGCGCGGCGAACTGCCGGCCTTCTTTTCCAAGGCCGTGCGCGAGGGACGGAATATCGTCATTTCGGGCGGCACGGGGACAGGCAAGACCACCTTCCTCAATGCGCTGCTGAAGGAGATACCGCAGCAGGACCGGCTGATTGTCATTGAGGATACGCCCGAAGTGAAGCTGGCGCATCCGAATGCTGTCGGCCTCGTCGCCGTCGGCAGCGAGCTCGGCGAGGCGCGGGTCGGCATCGACGAGTTGCTGCGCGCCAGCCTGCGCATGCGGCCAGATCGCCTGATGGTCGGCGAGATCCGCGGGCCGGAGGCTTTCACCTTCCTGCGCGCGGTCAACACCGGACACCCCGGATCGCTGACGACAGTTCATGCTGACAGTCCTGAAGGCGCGCTGGAACAGATCGCATTCATGACCCTGCAAGCAGGATTGACGCTGACGCGGGCGGACGTGATCGATTATGCGCGATCAGTGATCGACATCGTCGTTCAGCTTGGCCGGGTCGCCGGCAAGCGCGGCGTGAGTTCGGTCGTGTTCCACCGGCGCTAGTTTTCTCCAGAAACCTGCGTGATCCGGGCGCTTTACGTCGCGCTCACTGGATTGCGTTCGGCTGGTCATGCGGCTGTCACCGGTCCACGCTACCGCACCGTAGCAACGCGGGAGGTGGATAGTGGCGCAGCGTGACGAACGGCTCAACTATACACGGCGGAGCCTGATCAACCGGTTTGGCGCAGCGGCGGGTGTGATGATCAGCGTGCCGCTGATTTCCTCGCGCGCAGACGCGCAGGTCTCCTTCGGCGACACGCCATTCAAGCTCGGCGTTGCTTCGGGCGATCCTGCCCCGGACGGCTTCGTGATCTGGACTCGGCTCGCGCCCAGGCCTTTCGAGATCGGGTGCGGCATGCCCTCCACGAATGTGGAAGTGGATTGGGAAGTCGCTAGTGACGAAGCGTTCGGATCGATCGTGCAGTCCGGCAAGACTATGGCGCGGCCTCACCTTGGCCATTCTGTGCATGTGGAAGTCGCGGGACTTAGTCCGGGACGGCCCTACTGGTACCGCTTCCGCGCCGGCGGCGCTCAGAGCCAGGCGGGGCGGGCCAAGACGACGCCAGCGGCCGGCGCAACGCTTGCGCGTGCGCGCTTTGGCGTCGCGGGATGCCAGAACTATGAGGCAGGGCTGTACACTGCGCACAAGTATCTGGCGGCCGAGGATCTCGATTTTGTCTTCTGCTACGGCGACTACATCTACGAGAATGCAGGACGGCCGACGCCGGCGGGCGTGCGGCCCGGCATCCAGAGCGCGCATTTCGGCGGCGAGATCTACAGCGTCGACGACTATCGGCGGCGCTATGCGCAATACAAGATGGACCCCGACCTGCAAGCGGCGCACGCGGCGCATTCCTGGTTTTCGGTCTGGGACGACCACGAGACCGACAACAACTGGGCGTCGATCTTCGACGAGGGCAACAATCCGGCTGAAATATTCGCCTTCCGCCGGCAAGCGGCCGCGCAGGCCTACTACGAGAACTTGCCGCTGCGGCGAACCTCGCTGCCTTCAGGACCGGCAATCCAGATTTATCGCCGAGCGCACTATGGCGACTTGTTGGACGTGAACCTGCTCGACACGCGGCAGTACCGCACCAACCAGCCGTGCAATGACAAATCTGAAGGCTGTTCTGTCGAAGCCGTTTCCGATCCAAAGGCGGAGTTCATGGGGCGGCAGCAGGAGGATTGGCTGTTCAAGGGCTTTGCCGCCTCCAGAGCGAAGTGGAATGTCCTGGCGCAACAGATGATGATGATGGACCTCGATCGCGATCCGGGTTCGAACCTGCGCTACAACATCGACAGCTGGGCCGGCTATCGCGCGCCGCGCAATCGCCTTCTGAAGCATATCAGGGACAGGAAGGTGCAGAACGTGATCGTCCTCACGGGCGACGAGCATGTGAACTACGCCGGCGAACTGCATCTCGACGGCAGGACGCCCGAAAGGACGCCTATTGCCGTGGAGTTCGTGGCGACATCGATCACCTCAGGCGGCGACGGGCAGGACCAGTCCGACGGCGCCAAGGCGCTGATCGGCGCCAACCCGCAGCTGAAGTTCATCAACCAGCAGCGCGGCTATGTAGTGTGTGATGTGACGCCGGAACGCTGGCTGAGCGAGTTCAAGGTGCTGGACAAGGTGTCGACACCCGGTGGGGTGCTGTCGACGCGGACGAAACTGGCGGTTGCGGCGAAGTCAAACACGCTGGCGGCGGCGTAGAAAACACGGCGCCCGCGCCTGGGCTGGCGGGTGACGCCAGTGAGGCTGCGGGCGCTGATTGGTCCAGACCTGGCGAGAGCTCCGGTCGGGACCAATTCCCGTCTCTTCCAGCCGGGCGCACAGGCCCCGCCAGAAGAGAACGAGTCCTGTCGTCCTATGCGCTAGGCGTGGTCATGAAGCCGACATTGCGGTTTGTGAAGTTACGCAGGTTGGGCAAGATCGGGTCGAGCTGGCCGTCAGTGAGACCGAACCAGCGGCCCATCGTGCCGGCATACTGGTCGACCGACATTGTCGGGATGAGGATGTTGCCGGACATGTCGGGGTTCTGGAACCCGTTCTGCACATCGACGCCGAGCGTCGGGTACTGACCGTAGACGCTGCCGCCAAGTACCTCGCCGCCCATGACGAACTGGTGCGAACCCCAGGCGTGGTCAGTACCGTCGCCGTTGGTTGTGAAGGTTCGCGAGAAGTCGGAGGCGGTGAAGGTTGTGACCTGCGGACGCATGTCGATACCGCCGAGGTTGGCAAGCACGCTGTCGAAATAGGCCATGGCATGGGCAAGGCGCGCCATGAGCGGCGACTGTGACGTGTTCTGGACATCGTGGTTGTCGAAGCCGCCGATTGAAACGAAGAACACCTGACGGCGAAGACCAAGCAGCTGGTTGGCGGCGATGACTTTCGCAACGGTCTGAAGCTGCACGGCAAGGCCGTTGTTTTCGTTCGCTCTCGTGATGGGATTGAGGAGCTGGGTCGGCGCGGGCACGGTAGCTCCCGGCGAACCGGCGGCGAACTGCGCGTTCAGCAGATCGGCGGCATCCATGGAGCGGACGATCTTCGCGCCATGGTCCTGCATGAAGTAACTGCTTCCCGCCGTGTCGCGGATGATCTCGCGGATCCGCGCAGAACCGTTGGCGGCGCTGACACCGAACACTGACCCTGTCGTTGCCGAGTTGATGCGTTGCGCCGGCGTCGTCTGGCTGGTCGACATCTGGTACTGGATGACATTGTCGCCTGCGAGCATGACCTGGTTGCCCGCCGTCGATATGGCGGTGAAGACGCTGTTCGTTCCATTGGTGGCCAGATACTGGTCCGCCATCAGGCCGCCCCAGCCGCGACGGGCGCCTTCAGAAGCGCCTGCCTGCCAGGTGGACTGCTGGTCGTTGTGCGACATCAGACTGCGCGGAAGCGGAACCGAACGGCTGCGGTATTGCTGTTTGGTGGTTGGCACGACGAGCGGTCCGACGT
>DATBNA010000022.1:0-2475 GCA_036554545.1 Hyphomonadaceae bacterium | reverse complement strand
TGGAACGCGGCGTCATCAGGACGATCTATGATCGGCCGCTGGAGACGCTGCTGGCGACCTGGGGCGTGGGGATCATCATCGAGGTCATCATCAAGTTCATCTTCGGGACGCTCGGGCAGAAAGTTTCATGGCCCGAGCTGCTCGACGGCAGCATCAGGATTTTCGCACGGCCGCCGCACTTTCCCTACTACCGTGTCTTCCACATCGTGCTGGCGATCGTCATCCTGCTGGTCACCTTCTACATCCTCTACCGGACGAACTTCGGCCTCAAGGTCAGGGCCGTCAGGCGCAATCGCGCGATGTCGGGCTGTCTCGGCATCGATACCGCCAAGATCGACATGCTGATATTCATGTACGGTTCGGGCCTCGCCGGCATCGCCGGCGCGGTCATCGCGCCGATCAAGGCGGCGACCTTCGACATGGGCTTCGGCTACGCCGTCAGCTCCTACATGGTCATCGTGCTGGGCGGAGTCGGCAATCTCCTGGGCGTTCCGACCGGCGGCTTCCTGATCGGCCAAGGCACGACGCTGCTCGCCTTCGTCACCAATACGGTGATCGGCCAGATGCTGGTTTTCGTGGCCATCGTCATCGCCATCCGCGTCTTCCCGCGCGGCATCTTCGGCTACCAGGAGCGACGCTGACATGGCCGCGACACCCGCAGGCCGCAGTGGCCCTCGACGGGTCCGCCGCGCCCGCCTGATTCCCTTGTGGGCGCTGCTCCTCGGCGCCCTGGTCGTGGCGCTCATCGGGACGTCGCCCGAATATGCCGGTGCCGACAGCTATGTCGTCGGCCTGATCGGCAAGTTCCTGTGCTTCGCCATCTTCGCCCTCGCCATCGACCTGATCTGGGGCTTCACCGGCATCCTCAGTCTGGGTCAGGCGGTTTATTTCGGCATCGGCGCCTACTTCGTCGCCTTGTCGATGAAGCTCAACTACACGCTGACAAACGCCACCCGGTACGGCAGCAACATTCCCGACTTCATGGAGTGGAACGGACTGACGGAGGTGCCGGGCTTCATGGCGCCGCTGTTGAGCACGCCGGTCGCCGTCGCCTGTGCGCTGCTCATTCCCACCCTGCTGGCCTTCATCTTCGGCGTCATTACCTTCAAGCGCCACATCTACGGCGTCTATTGCGCGGTGATAACGCTCGCGGAGTCGCTGATCCTGCAGGATTTCATCATCGAGTATCAGGCCTACACCGGCGGCTTCAACGGCATCACCGACTACGGCAACCTGCGCGGCGAGCAGTTCCTCTGGGTCATCGTCGCGGTGACGGTCGTCTGCTTCGTCGGTGCCCGGATGCTGACGCATTCCCGCATCGGGACGGTGCTGAAGTCGATTCGCGACAACGACGTGCGCGCCGAGTTCATGGGCTACAACGTCGCCAACTATCGCATCTTCGTCTTCTGCATCTCCGCTTTCATGTCGGCGCTGGCGGGCGCCATGTATGCGGCCTGGGTCGGCATCGTCTCGTTCCTGGACACCGGACCGCTGCTGTCGGTGGAAGCGGTGATCTGGACCGCCGTGGGCGGCCGGGCGACGATCATCGGTCCGTTCATCGGCGCCTTCCTGATCCGCGGCCTCGAGTTCGTGCTGAGCGGCAGCTGGTTCGCCGAGTACTGGCAGGTCTTCATGGGTGCGCTGTTCATTGCCGTGGTGCTGTGGATCCCCGATGGAATCGTCGGCACGATCGGCAACTGGATCCGAAAGTACAGGAAGGGCACGCAGGCCCAGATTCGCGCCGACTCGGACCGGATTGCGCATGACCGCCAGCGCGACTGGGATCCGGCCGGCGCCGCGAAGCCCGGCGAAGAGCGCATATAGGCAGGACGGGATCGATGGCGCTCCTGGACGTCAAAGGCCTGACCACCGAGGTGTCGGGCTTCCGCATCCTCGACAACCTCGACTTCAGCGTCGAGCAGAATGAACTGCGCGTCCTTTTGGGTCCAAACGGCGCCGGCAAGACGACGCTGATTTCGCTGATCACGGGACAGTTCAAGCCGACGGCCGGGCGCATCCATTTCGACGGCAAGGACATCACCGGCTGGGCGCCGGACGAGATCTTCAAGGCCGGCATCAGCCGCAAGTTCCAGGTGCCCAACATGTACGAGACGCTGTCAGTCCATGACAACGTCATGATCTCGCTCCAGGGCGACCGCAAGGTCTTCAAGTACATGTTCAAGGGCGTCACGGCTGCGGAGGACGAGCGCATTTGGGAGATCCTCGAATTCATCGAGCTAGCCGACAAGGCCAACGACAGGGCCGACACGCTCTCCCATGGCGAGCGGCAGTGGCTGGAAATGGGCATGCTCGTGGCCTCCAATCCCAAGCTGCTGCTGCTCGACGAGCCGACGACGGGAATGACCGACGCGGGCAAGCGACGCACGGCCGATCTCATCCAGCGTATCGCCAAGAACCACACGGTGCTGCTGGTCGAGCACGACATGCATCTGGTCCGCCAGCTCGCGAGGAAGG
>DATBNA010000557.1:0-10557 GCA_036554545.1 Hyphomonadaceae bacterium | reverse complement strand
AACTGACTTCAAAAATCCGAGCAAAGACAAGCTTCAGGAGGGAGTAGTTGATGCATCCCGGGCCAGATTTCGCCTGCCCATTGCGTCAGCTGCGGCGAGGAGTACAACGCGCCCGCAACTTCGCGAGGTGATCTCCAGCGATTCCGAAATCCGGCGCGATCCACTCGTAAATGTTCTCGCGCTTTGAAGCGCAGCCGGGCGAGCAAGAAAGAAACTGCATATGACGGCCAAAACGTCCGAAGGCCTCAAGCCTGCGGCGACCGACCGCTCGCAATCCGGCAACACACAAACCGCTCGCGGCGCCGGCTTCTGGGCGCTCACGCTCGGCTCCATCGGCGTCGTGTTCGGAGACATCGGCACAAGCCCGCTCTATGCGATGCGCGAGGCCCTCGCACATGCTGAAGGCCTGGCGCCCGAACAGGCGGCAATGGGCGTTGTCTCCCTGGTATTCTGGGCGCTCACTCTGATCGTGACGGTCAAGTACCTGTTCGTCGTCATGCGCGCCGACAACAAGGGCGAAGGCGGAACGCTGGCCATAATGGCGCTGGCGCAGAACGCGATCGGAAAGCGGTCGGTCCTTGTGTTTTTCCTCGGCGCAGTCGGCGCCGCACTTTTCTATGGCGACGGTCTCATCACGCCTGCCATCTCCGTGCTGTCTGCCGCAGAAGGTATCGTTGATGCTCCCGGGGTCGGAGAAGTTTTTCGGCCCTTCGTCCTGCCGACCGCGGCGGGTATCCTGATCGCGCTGTTCATGCTGCAGTCAAAAGGGACAGCAAAAGTCGGCCGCTTCTTCGGGCCCATTACCCTGCTCTGGTTCCTGACGCTCGCCGCCATGGGCGTAATGCATATAGCGGACGCGCCGCAGATCCTGCTTGGCCTTAATCCGATCTATGGGGTCAACCTTTTCGTCAACAACTGGCTGCTCGGCGTCGCTGTGCTCGGGAGCGTCTTTCTCGTCGTTACCGGCGCTGAGGCGCTCTACGCAGACCTTGGCCACTTCGGCAAAGGCCCGATCCGCGCCGGATGGCTGCTGGTCGCCTTCCCCGGCCTGATGCTGAACTATCTCGGTCAGGGCGCGCTCGTGATCGCGGACCCTTCTGCGGCAGAGAACCCGTTTTTCCGGATGATCCCCGAGGCGGCGTACTGGCCGGTGATCGTCCTGACCACGATCGCGACCATCATAGCGAGTCAGGCCGTCATCAGCGGCGCGTTCTCGGTAACACAACAGGCCGTCCAGCTCGGACTGCTGCCGCGTCTGACGATCAAGCGAACCAGCGAGACGATCGCGGGGCAGATCTATGTTCCGTCTGTCAACTTCCTGCTGCTGGCCGGCATACTGTTCCTGCTGGCGATATTCCAGAACTCGTCAAACCTTGCGGCCGCCTACGGCATCGCCATCACCGCCACCATGGTGATCACCGTGCTTCTGCTTTTTGTGATCGCTCGGCATCACTGGAAATGGCCGGCTCTGGGGGCGGCCCTGCTGTGTGCGCCTTTTCTGCTTCTCGACCTCATCTTCTTCGGCGCCAACACACTTAAGTTCGGCCAAGGCGGCTGGTTCCCGATCGCGCTGGCATTCGGGCTCGTCCTCGCGATGTGGATCTGGGTGCGGGGAACGCGCATCCTCACCGAAAAGGCGCGACAAACCTCTGTGCCTCTCAAGGACTTCCTTGCCTCGCTCAAGGAACGCGAACCGCATCGGACCGAGGGGACGGCAATTTTTCTCACGATCGATCCAGAGATGACGCCGGTCGCCCTGTTGCACAACCTCAAGCACAACCGGGTGCTGCACGCGCAGAATATCCTGCTGACTGTCCGCACGGCCCCGACGCCCCGCGTTCCGGAAGCAGAGCGCGTCGTCCTCGAAGAGATCGACCAGGACTTCAAGCGCATGATCATCAGCTATGGCTTCATGGAGCAGCCCAATATTCCGGCGGCGCTGACACAGGTCCGCAAGGGCAAACTCAAGTTCGACATCATGCAGACATCGTTCTTCCTGAGCCGGCGTGTGCTTGTGGCCTCGCCGACAGTCGGCCTGCCGCTGTGGCAGGATGCGATCTTCATCTGGATGGCTCGCAACGCGGGGAACCCAACGGACTTCTTCCGCCTGCCGGCAGGGCGCGTCATCGAGATGGGAGCGCAGGTGCTGGTGTGAACGGCGCTATACTGAATCCTTGAAGCGCCCGCGCGCCGCGCGGAGGAAGAGATGCGCAGAAAAGCGCTCGACATCCCCCGATTTAAAACCGCCGTCGCGGAGAACTTCGTCAGCGATTTCAACGCTCCAGCCAGAAACATCTGTTGAATTCGGGCAGAGTTATCCAACACCTGAAGTCCTGACGGATACTCGGTTCAGTGTCGCTGACCGAGATCATCATCCGGCTGATTGCATGGACAACGCTGCTGCCCGCCGCCGGGCGCCAGTCGAGCTGTTCCCATTGGCCCGGTTGTCGTCGCCCCGTCGCCTCGTCGCCTCGCCGTTTTTTATTTTGCTGGCGCCGTCGTTTTTCTGTTTTCAGGCGAGCAACAGCTCCCGCTCCGGCGGGCCTGCGCATCCGCGCCCCGCCGTGGCGCAGCGGTGCAGATGTAATTGTAATTGTAATTGTAATCGCGCGACGGCTGCGACTTCCACCCGCCGGATCAGTTCGCGAAGACGACCCAGGCGTTGAGGTATGTCGCGAACGTCAGCCACGCGAGATACGGATACTGCATCACCGCGGCCAGCCTGCTGTGACGATGGAACTCGCGGACCATCAGCGCGACCATGATCCAGAGGATCGCAATGTCGATCAGACCGAGGATGGGCTGGCGGAACCCGAAGAACAGCCAGCTCCAGGCCAGGTTGGGAATGAGCTGCAGGAAGAACAGGGCGAGGGCGCCGTCCGTATGTTTCCAGCTTCCCGCCGATTTCCAGACCATGCATGCGCCGATGGCCATCAGGACATAGAGGGCGGGCCAGACGATGCCGAAGACAAAGCCCGGCGGATTGCCTGGCGCCTTGTTCAGAGCGGCATACCAGGGGTCCGCCTCGCCGCCGCCGACCAGCCCGCCCAGGGCCGCAACCAGCGCCGTAGCGCCAATGATTGCCGTAAAGATCAGGACAGTAAGCTCGACCGGACGCGCATTTTCCGCCGGTACCGGCGTGGTGGCTGGGTCGCTCATCTGGGGCCTCCCGGGACTGCTCCAACTGACTCAGCTAGGCCCCCGCAAGATTACGGCCAGTACAGGGCGGAAGTTCCCTCAGCGTCAGGGCCACTTAACGACTGGCGGCATGGACGAGAGAATGCTCGCAACATTACCGCCGGTTTTCAGGCCGAAGGTGGTTCCGCGGTCGTAAAGCAGGTTGAATTCGACGTAGCGGCCGCGGCGGACGAGCTGTTCCTCGCGCTCGGCGTCCGACCAGCTCTCCGCCATCCGGCGGCGCACGATTCTCGGATAGACGTCGGCAAACGAGGTTCCGACATCTTGCGTGAAGGCGAAGTCCGCCTCCCAGTCGCCGGTGTTGTAGCGGTCATAGAAGATGCCGCCGATCCCGCGCGGCTCGTCGCGATGCGCGAGGTGAAAGTACTCGTCGCAATGCTTCTTCATCGCCGCATAGTCGACGCCGGGATGTCTGTCGCACGCATCCTTCATCGCGGCATGGAATTCGATCGCATCCGGAAATTCCTGCGTGCGCTGGTAGGCGAGCAGGGGAGTGAGATCGGCGCCGCCGCCGAACCAGCTTTCCGATGTCACCAGCATGCGCGTGTTCATGTGCACCGCCGGCACGCGTGGGCTGTGCATGTGCGCGATCAGCGAGATGCCCGACGCCCAGAAACGGCCGCCCGATTTGTCGGCGCCCGGAATCGTCCTGGCGAACTCCGGCGCGAACTCGCCATACACACAGGACACATGGACGCCGACTTTCTCGAACAGGCGGCCGCGCATGACAGCCATCGTTCCGCCGCCGAGGTCTTGCGAGCCGTCGCCGCGCTTCCACGCCGTCTTCTCGAACCGCCCGGCCGGACCCTTGTAGAGCGGCGGGGAAGCGGAATCCTCGAGCGCCTCGAACCGCGAAATGATGTCGGCCTGCAGGCTTTCGAACCAGGCCCGCGCTTTCTCCTTGCGCTTCTCAAGCGTGTTTCGGTCGTCGGCGGAATGCGGCTTTGCCATGGACATTTCGTAACCGGAGGCGGCTTGGCGCGTCCAGTTGCCCGAACGCCGCGCTGCGGAATGCCAGCCACAAATTCGCCTTTCAGGCGCCCGGAAACAAGCCTAGCCTCCCGCCCCGGACGGCTTTGCGGCGGCAATCACGCAGTCGCGGAACCCTCTTGGGGAACTGGACATGATCAGGATTGTGATGGCCGCAGGCGCGGCGCTCGTAATGTCGTCCGCATGTGGCGCGGTTGGCGGCGGGGACAAACAGACGCTCGTCGACGCCTGCGTGAAGGAAGGCGAGCCGCGCGAGCAGTGCGAATGCATCGCCACGGCGATGGAAAAGCACATGGACAAGGACTTGCTCCATGCTGCGGCCCTCGAGGCCCAGGGCAAGTCCGAGGAAGCGCAGAAGATCGCGGAGAAGGTCGGACCGGACAAGGCGATGGCCAGCGCCACCGCCGCCATGGGCCCGATGATGCAGTGCGCGATGAACGGCGGCTCATCCTCCTGACGGGTGCGCGCTTGCCCTCGGCGTTGTGCGGGCGGGGCGGCGAGACTAGAAGGACGTGACTCGCAGCCTCGCAGGGACCTCGGGGACCAGATGCTTCGCAAGGCAATGCTCACCCTCCTGCTTGTGGGGCTATCCGCCTGCGACCAGAACGGCGCGGGCAGGGAAGCCATCGCCAACCGCTGCATCGCCGGCGGGGAGGCGCCCGAGATCTGCCGCTGCTTTGCGGACGAGTCCTCGAGCCGGCTGGAAGGCGATCTCTTCCAGATCGTCGTCCTCGGCGCGCAGGGCATGGAAACCGAGACCGACCGCCTGATGAAGGAGCTGCCCGCCGACCGCCAGGCGGACTTCAGCCTGGCCATGCGCGAGATCGTCCAGGCCTGCGGCGCCGAAGGCTATCTCTCCGACAGCTAGGGCGCGGGTAGGGCGCCGGTCTGCCGCAGCGCTTCCCACACAGCGACGCCTGCGGTGATCGCCACATTCATCGACCGCATGCCGGCTGCCATCGGCAACCGCACGACCGCATCGGCGGCGGCGTGCACTTCGTCCGGCGCCCCTGCAGACTCCCGCCCGAACAGCAGGCAATCGCCCGGCTGGAACGCGAACATCTCGAGGCCGGTCGCTCCCTTCGTCGAGAACAGGACAAGACGTCCCGCCCCGTCCCGCGATTCGAGAAAGGACGCCCATCCGTCGTGGCGGAGAATTTCGACCGCGGCGCCGTAGTCCATGGCTGTCCGGCGCAGCGCTTTATCCGTTAACGGGAACCCGCAGGGCTCGATTATGTCGACTGCGACGTCAAAGCACGCCGCCAGACGGAGTATTGCCCCAAGATTCTGGGGGATGTCCGGTTGATACAGGGCGAGTCGCACTTTAGAGGGGTCCGGCACGTGAGGGGCTTTCTTGCGACAACCCGCCACGTGGGGGGTTCCCCACGGGCCGGTCATATACCGTCCAAAGCCCCGGATATCATGGGAGACTCGTGTGTCGGAACACGGTTCGAATGCGACTACCGCGAATGTCGCTCATGCCGGAGAAACCCGCCGCGATTTCATCCACATCGCCGCCGCCACGGTAGCCGCCGGCGGCGTCGCCGCGGTCGCCTGGCCGTTCATCCAGCAACTCGCTCCCGCCGCTGACACGCGGGCGCTGTCGAGCGCCGAGATCGACATCACCAAGGTTCCGGAAGGCAGCGAAATTCGCGTCCTGATCGGCGGCATGCCGTTCTTCATCCGTCATCGCACGGCGGCCGAGATCGCGTCTGCGCGCAACGTGAATGTCGAGACGCTGCGCGACCCGCAGACCGACGACCAGCGCCTCAAGCCGAAGGCTGACGGCACGCTGAACCCGGCAATCCTCGTCACCTCTGGTTCCTGCACGCACCTGGGTTGCGTGCCGGTCGGACCGGCGCAGGGAACGGTTGGCGAGTTCGGCGGCTGGTACTGCCCCTGCCACGGTTCGCACTACGATACGTCAGGGCGTATTCGCAAAGGTCCGGCGCCTCTGAACCTGCCGGTGCCGAACTACGCGTATGATGCGTCCGGCAACATCATCAAGATCACGCTGTAGGGGATTGGCGCTTGAGTGGACCGTCGACCTACGAACCCAAAACAGGCTTCACGAAATGGCTGGACTCGCGCCTGCCCGTGGTGCGCCTCGCCTATGACAGCTTCGTCGATTTCCCGACGCCGAAGAACCTGAACTACTGGTGGACGTTCGGCGCCATCCTCGCCGTCTGCCTCGTCATCCAGATCGTCACCGGCATCGTTCTGGCCATGCACTACGTGGCCAACACCCAGATGGCGTTCGCCAGCGTCGAGCGCATCATGCGCGATATCGACTACGGCGACCTGATCAGGAACATCCACGCCGTGGGCGCCTCGATGTTCTTCCTCGCCGTCTACATCCACATGTTCCGCGGCATGTACTACGGCTCCTACAAGCAGCCGCGCGAAGTGCTCTGGATCCTCGGCGTCGTGATCTACGGCCTGATGATGGCGACGGCGTTCATGGGCTACGTGCTGCCCTGGGGGCAGATGTCGTTCCACGGCTCGGCGGTCATCACCAACCTCATCGGCGCGATCCCGCTCGTCGGCGAGCCCGTGAAGACGTACCTGATGGGCGGCCCGGCGATCGGCGATCCGACCCTCAACCGCTTCTTCTCGTTGCACTACCTGCTGCCCTTCGTGATTGCGGGAGTTGTGATCCTGCACATCTGGGCGCTGCATGTGCCCGGCAACGGCAACCCCACCGGCGTGTCGGTGAAGGATGTCAAGAAAGACACCGTTCCGTTCCACCCGTACTACACAGTGAAGGACGGCTTCGCGATCATTGTCTTCCTGATCGTCTTCGCGATGTTCGTCTTCTACTTCCCGAACGCGCTCGGCCATGCCGACAACTCGATCGAGGCCAACCCGCTGCAGACGCCGGCGCACATCGTGCCGGAATGGTACCTGCTGCCCTTCTACGCGATCCTGCGCGCCTTCGTGTTCGACATCGGTCCGATCCCCGCCAAGCTGCTGGGCGTCATGGCGATGTTCGGCGCCATCCTGATCCTGTTCGTGCTGCCCTGGCTCGATACGTCGAAAGTGCGCTCGATGCGCTATCGGCCGGTCGCTCGCCAGCTCTTCGTGCTGTTCGTGGTCGCCAGCATCGGCCTCGGCTTCTGCGGCGCGAACGATCCGGACAAGCTGGTCTTCAAGACCTCCGAGGACAAGCTGGTCGTCAATTACTCGGACACCAACGGCGTGGCCCAGAGCCAGGCCTTCGATGACTTCACCGCTGCGCAGAACCTCGTGCGGTCGCTGCCTGCCACGTCCGGTGCAGGGATCGAGGTGAGATCGTACGGCTTCAAGTGGCTGTGGCTGTCGCAGATCCTAACCGCGTACTACTTCCTCTATTTCCTCGTCATCCTCCCGGTGCTCGGCGTGATCGAAAAGCCAAAGCCCCGGCCCGCGTCCATCGCAGACAGCGTGCGCAAGCGTCACCATGGCGACAGCAAGGCTGCCGCTCCGGTCGGCGGCGCTGCGCCCCAGCACGCGGAATAGGGAGAGCCAGATGCGTCTGACCAAACTCGCTCTCACTGTACTCGCCGCGCTCTCGCTCGGTTTCGCAGCTCCTGCTCTCGCCCAGGAGCACGGCGGCGGCCACTCGACGGCCACGTGGCAGCACGAAGGCTTCTTTGGAACGTTCGACCAGAACGCCCTGCAGCGCGGCTTCCGCGTTTATCGGGAAGTCTGCTCGTCCTGCCACGGCCTCAAACTGATGTCGTTCCGCAACCTCGGCCAGCCGGGCGGTCCGTTCTACATGGACGAGTATCCGAACCCGAATGACAATCCGAAGGTGAAGACGATCGCGGCGGAATATCTGATCGCCGGCGTCGATCCGGAATCGGGTGACCCGACGACTTTCCCGGGCAAGACCTCTGATCGCTTCCCGAGTCCCTACGCCAACGAACCGGCGGCTCGCGCGGTCAATGGCGGCGCGCTGCCGCCTGACCTGTCGGTGATCACCAAGGCTCGCCACGGCGGGGCGGACTATGTCTACAACCTGCTGATGGGGTTCAAGGAGCCGCCGCAAGGCCTCACCGTTGCTCCGGGCCAGCACTACAATGATCACTTCGCCGGAGACACGGCGGCGGCGTGGGCCGGCGATCCGCGCCAGAAACCGCCCGGGGGCTTCCTGGCGATGGCGCCGCCGCTCCTGCGTGACGGTCAGGTGACATTCGACGATGGCACGCCTGCAACCCGCGAGCAGATGGCGCACGACGTTGCTACCTTCCTTGCCTGGGCCGGCGACCCAAAGATGCAGAACCGCAAGCAGATGGGCGTTTCCGTCATCGCCTACCTGATCATCCTTGCCGTGCTGGCGTACATCTCGTACCGCCGCATCTGGCGGAACGTCGAACACTAGGCATCAACCTTCGCGTCATCCGGTCGCGCGTTCGTCGCGCCGGGTGACGTTGGGCCTCCCGTTCAATGCAGACGTTGATCGCACGCTTCCGGCACGCCGGAACTGTCGCTTCGAAAGCCTTCCGTGATACGCCGCAAGGCGTAGGCCGGGACCCGCCGCCGCCATGGGGCTGTTTGGTCGGCGCGGGTTCCGGCTTCTGACTTCGGGGCCGTCATGCCAGCAGCCATTCACATGCGCCTCGCGCAGCCGGAGGAGGCGGCTCTCCTTCGCGATGTCATGCTGCGCTGCTGGACCGGCGCGGTGGCGGAAAACTCCTCGGCATACCGCGAGACGGAGGCCGACATTGCGCGGCAGCTCGAGCGTGGCGGAGGCGTGCTTGTGTTCGCAGGAGACGCGGCTGTCGGCGCAGGCCGCTTTCATCCCGTTCCCGGTCCAGCAGGCGACCCGAGCGAATGGGTCGAGATCAAGCGTGTCGGCGTCCTCCGGTCATATCGCAAGCTCGGCCTCGGCGCGCCGCTGGTTGCCGCGCTGGAGCGTGAAGCGCAACGACGCGGCTATGCCGGCGCACAGCTCGGCGTTCGGCACGACCAGCCTCGCTTGATCGCTTTCTGGACTTCGCTTGGCTATGCGCCAGCCAGCGACGTGAAGATGCACACTATCAATCCGCTGACCCCGCCTCCGACCACGATGCGCAAGCGGTTCGAACAGGCATTGCATTGCCGCGTCTCACCCGCTTGAGTGCGCACCGCAACGCGAGGATCGCATGACGGGTTGGACGCTCGGCATCATCGGCGGGTCTGGCCTCTATCAGGTCAGCGGCCTCGAGGGCGGCCGCTGGGAGAGTATTGCTTCGCCATGGGGGGCGCCGTCGGATCAGGTCTATCGCGGCACACTTTACGGCGTGGACCTCGTCTTCCTCCCGCGCCACGGGCGTGGCCACCGGCTCGGGCCAAGCCAGGTTAACTATCGCGCCAACATCGATGCGCTGAAACGGGCGGGGTGCACGGACCTCGTTTCGGTGTCGGCCTGTGGTTCTCTCAAGCAGGAGATAGCGCCGGGTGATTTCGTGGTGGTTGACCAGTTCATCGACCGCACCTTCGCGCGAAAGAACAGCTTTTTCGGCGAAGGTATCGTCGCGCATGTTTCCATGGCGCATCCGGTGTCGTCGCGTCTTGCAGACATCGCGGCTGATGAGTCGGAAGCGCTGGGCATCCGCACGCATCGTGGCGGCGCCTATCTGGCGATCGAAGGGCCGCAATTCTCGTCCTTTGCCGAGTCGAACCTCTTCCGGAGCTGGGGATGTTCTGTGATCGGCATGACCAACATGCCGGAGGCCAAGCTGGCCCGCGAAGCGGAACTTCCGTATGCCACAGTCGCCATGGTGACCGACTATGACTGCTGGCGCGAGGAAGTAGAGGCGGTCTCTGTCGTCGAGGTCCTCAGGGTGCTGCATGCCAACGCCGAAAGGGCGGCAGGACTCATCCGGAGCGTTGCCAGAAGGCTTTCTGTAAGCCCCCGCACGCACGATCCGGACGGCATCGACACCTGCCTCGACGACGCAGTGATCACGCCGAAAGAGGCTCGTGACCCGGACCTCGCGGCAAGGCTAGACGCGGTGGCGGGGCGCGTGCTGAATTCCTGACCAACGTCCGCCTGGGGCGATATTGCAATGCTGCACCGCGCCTGACGGAGGGCCATGTTTCCCGACAATTTCATCGCGTTCATCGGGATTACGACGCTGGTGTCGCTGGCGCCCGGCGCCAACACCATGTTCGTGATGTCCCAGTCTGCCCTTCGCGGCCACCGAGCGGGTATCATGGCCGGCCTCGGCATCGAGGTTTCGAACGTCTTCTACTTCCTCCTGATCGCTTTCGGCCTCGCGACGGTGGTGGCGACTTCTGAAGTCATCTTCGATGCGCTGAAGTGGATGGGCGCCTTCTACCTGGCGGTGATCGGTGTTCTTGCTTTCGGGCGCTCTTTCCAGAGGATCGGTCCGGCGCCGGTCA